>CAXTPJ010000661.1:0-2698 GCA_964245855.1 uncultured Ferruginibacter sp.
CTGGGTTTTGAGCATCCACAATCGTTCAACAAATTATTCAAAAACAAAACGAATATTACGCCGTTAGAATTCAGGGCATCGTTTAATTAACGCAATGGACATTCAATCATTTATAACCAACTGGATCAGCGTTGGCAATTCGTATGACACTGACGCATACCTGCAATTATTCTGTGATGATGCAGTACTGGATGATCCGTCGGTTGGCAGAAAATTCAAAGGCCACAAAGGCATCCGGGAATATTTTACCAGCTATTTTATTGGTTACCATACACATACGAAACTGGTTAAATTGGTAACAAAGGATAACAACAAGGCTTACTTGGAAGTGAAGTTTACCGGAACATTTCCGGAAGGCAAAATCGGCGGCAGCTTTGATCTTAATTTCCGGGATGGGAAGATTGCTGCTGTAAAAGCCAATTTACTTTAATGAATTTTTGAGTGCCGGCATCACTAACTTTACCCGGCATCGTCCCCGCCCTGGCGGGGGCTCACTTGTACTGTATATCATTTTTCATCACTTTTGATTAACCTGCAACTTCATCAACGATGGTGAACTCAATTTAAAAATCTGGCGTGCATAAGTACAGCGTTAAAAAGAATAACCAGTAACCTTTTCGTTATTTATACCAAAGAAAAGCCTGTTATCTAATTGCAGTATGCTACGGGTATTTCCCTGTACATTCAGTCCGCTTTGCCATTGCGGGACATACGCAAATTCACCTTTGCCGTTACCTAACAATAATGTTCCATGGTTTGCATCATAGCGGCCAAACCTGATACGGGTAAAAGTGTTGTTTCCTGCAAGCACTATATCTTTATTGCCATCGTGGTTTACATCCGCAACAGCGATGGCATATACCGGTGCATACTGAACTTCTATTGGTAATGGTTTTTCAACAAAACCTTTCCCGGAATTTTCAAGGTAAATTGTTTGCATACTGGTAGCCGTTAGTTCCTGCACATTTTTCAATTGACCGGCTGTAAACAAATCCGCTTTTGTAACCAATGCATAATCATTATAAAATAAGAATCGTTTATTCAATATGGGTAACTGCTGGGCCATATCATCTCTTGAATAAGCCGGATAAGCCACATGGCTGATATAATAAAAAAGGATGGGATCAATGGAGCCGTTGCCATCAAAGTCTTTGTAATAAAGGCTTGCAGGTTCCTGTGCTGAAACAGCGAACTGATTGTTCAAGCCCTGGTTCCCCAATATTAAGTCTATATCGCCATCGTTGTCCATATCTTCAGCGGTCATTGTATTCCACCAACCGTTGGCTGCTAAAGAAAAATAAGTTGCAGTTCCATCTGTTAATTTGCCTTTATCATTAATGAATATTTTGGGCGACATCCACTCCCCTACCAACACAAGGTCTTTCACTTTGTCATTGTTTACATCCAGCCATTTTGCATCGGTGACCATGCTATTGTTGGCAATATTCATATTGGGCGCTTCGGTAAAGTTTCCTTTCCCGTCATTAAGCAACAGCTTATTCCCCGGTGCTTCGGGATACCTTCCGGAAATACACCTG
The DNA here is from genome assembly GCA_964245855.1 of uncultured Ferruginibacter sp. GTDB lineage: Bacteria > Bacteroidota > Bacteroidia > Chitinophagales > Chitinophagaceae > Ferruginibacter. The sequence goes on from CAXTPJ010000661.1 coordinate 1,539, forward strand.
CCACCAATGAACAAATCGATGTCGCCATCAGCATCCACATCATTTGCGGCAACACAGCTTTTCATAAAAGTCAACACGGGCAACGCATCTGCTTTCTTTGAAAAATTCCCTTTGCCATCATTGATGTACAGCCTATCCTGCAACAAAGCATCATTTGGTACAAATTCGTAACCGCCGCTGCACACATATAAGTCCATGTCTCCGTCGTTATCGGCGTCTAAAAAAGTTGCCGCTACATCTTCACACAAAGCATCTTTTACAAATGAAACCTGCGCCTGATCTTTGAAAGTTCCACCTTCGGCCTGTATAAAAAGTTGAGCCGGCTGACCGGCGGCGCCGCCGATGAATACATCCTCTTTGCCATCTTTGTTTACATCAGCTTTAGCCATACAAGGGCCTTGTCTTGATAAATAGCAAGGCAGCAATGTTTGCACGTTAAAATCGTTGAACTCATTTTCTTTGTGCTTAAAATCAATCCCATTAATGGTCTCAGCAAGCAAAGTTTTTACAGCTTTGTCAGCAGTCGTATCCATTTTAACGGCTGCCTCATTTTTCGCAACAATCAACTGGTTGGTTTTTACATCTTTTAATACTTGTACTTTATCATCATTCCATTGTATGATAACGGAATCGATGGTGCTGATCTTTCCAAGGCCAAAGTTTAGGACAGGGTCAATGGAAGAACAATATCCCCTCACTGTATTTTGTTCCTGGTAAAATGTTTTGCCCTTGCTCATCACCGATACTTTTGTACCGGTTCCCAAACTGTTACCTTTCGATCCTTTTAATTGAATTTTCAGGTAATTGTTTTTTTCAATTGCATTGGTATTGTTTTCATAAATGCCGGCATAGTCGTCGGTATTATTGATGATCAGATCCATGTCGCCATCATTATCAAGGTCCGCATAAGCAGCGCCATGCGATAAATTCTTTTCCTCCAAACCCCAATCATTTATTTTGTTGATGAACTGATCTTTACCGGTGTTCTGAAAAATATAATTTTCAATTTTGATGGAAGGCATGTGCGATATATATTCTGATACACTTACAGCACTGCCACCATTGTTCATGTGTAAAGATTGATCCATTGAATACTTTACAAACTGGATGTCTGTATTATCTCTTTTATAACCGTTGCTGATAAAAAGGTCTTTCCATCC
>CAXTPJ010000662.1:0-2694 GCA_964245855.1 uncultured Ferruginibacter sp.
TCACTCAGCACTACAGAATACATATCCTTCATTACGTTTTTGCGGTTGCCTTCTTTTAAAGGGAAAGAAAAAACATCAAAGAAATTTTCATCCACATACGTTGCTTCCTGGTCGAATATGTCGGTGCCGATTTTTGCTGGTAACTGTTCGCCCTGCAGGCGAACAAATTCCTTTATCTCCGGAATATCTTTTGCAAAAGATGGGCCCGGCATCATGCCGGTGATGCCGCTCTTGTCCTGCACTTTTCCATCAGCACCAATGCGGGTGCTGGTGATGCGGAAAATATTGCTGGCATTTTCATTAAAGCGGTCAAAGCTCACTTCATCCTGGTTGTATAAAATAATGAGCATGCAGCAAGCCAGTCCAATACCAAGGCCGGCAATGTTGATAAAGCTGTACACCTTATTCTTCAGCAAATTTCTCCAGGTGAGTATGAAATTGTTTTTAAACATGTGGCTATATTTTATTCGGTTCTTAAACTTTTAACAGGATTGGCCAGTGCCGCTTTAATCGCCTGGAAACTTACCGTAACGATGGCAATGAAAATGGCCAGCAACCCTGCTGCTGCAAACATCCACCAACTGATATTGATATGGTAAGCAAAATTTTGCATCCATTTATCCATCGCCCAAAATGCAATGGGCGAAGCGATACAAATGGCGATGCCGACCAGCAGTATAAAATCTTTCGACAGCAAGGCACTGATGCCGGCAACCGAAGCGCCCAGCACTTTGCGGATACCGATTTCTTTAATGCGTTGTTCCGCTGCAAAGGCAGCTAGGCTGAATAAACCCAACGCAGAAATAACTACCGCAATGATGGCGAACACAAAAATGAGAAAAGACGTTTGCTGATCTTCTTTGTATAAATTATTGAACGTTTCATCCATAAAACTATATTCCAGCGGGCTTGCAGGGATTAGTTTTTTCCATGCATTTTGAACCGCCAATAAACCGGCATTGGCATTATTGGCTGCAACCCTCACAGCAAAATGATTGCGCCAGGTTGGATTATTGAATACGACAACGGGGCCGGATTTTTCATGTAAACTTTTGTAAGAAAAATCTTTCACCACGCCAATCACCTGGCCGGTATCGCCTTTAAAAGTAAAGGGTTGCCCAACGGTTGGCACCGGTAGTTTAAAATCTTTTACCGCTGTTTCATTTAAAATAAAACCATGCTTTTCTGCGTTGCTGCCCTGCTCAAACCAGTTGCCTTCTTTCATCTGTAACTGCATGGTTTGTTTAAAATCCGCATCGGCAGAGAGTTGTACAATGTCCGGGTTAAAATTCTTATCCCGGCCAGGCCAGTCGGCACATTCGCTGCACATGCTGCCAATGTTTACCAGCGGTTGATTGGAAGTGGTTACCTTTTCAATACTGCTTTGCGATAACAGTTCCTGCTTTAATGCATTGATGGTGGCCGGCCTTTTATTGCGTTCTATTGTTGGCGGCAACACAAAAGACAATACCTGCGATCGGTTATAACCCGGGTTATTGCTTTGCACAAACTGCATCTGCCGGTAAATAATGATGGTGCCGATGATGAGTATAACGGAAACGGTGAACTGCAAAACCACGAGGCCTTTTCTAAAAGCACTGTCTTTTACTTTCAATATGTTGTCGCCACGAAAAACCTGCAATGGTTTAAAAGAAGAAAGCATCAACGCAGGATAAATACTGTTGAGCAACAGGGCTGCTAACAAAGTGATTGATAACACCTGCCACAGCGCTGCAGAAAATATGGTCAGTACAAAAACACGGCCGGTGAGTTGGTTAAAAACAGGCAGACAAATTTGCACCAGCACCAATGTTGCCAGCAGCGATAGCAAACTGATGACTATGGATTCTGCAATAAACTGTGCAAATAAATGGAAACGGTTGGCACCGGTAATTTTCCTTATGCTCACTTCTTTTGCCCGCAGGCTTGCTTTGGCCGTAGTTAAGTTTACATAGTTGATGCAGGCGATCAGCAGCAATAAAAATCCCAACACAGAAAATATCAGTACGGTATTGCTGTTGCCATGTACAAAGGTGGAGTTCTTAATGGCTGTTTCAAAGTGCAGATCTTTTAGCGACAATAGCGTAAGCGGCACTGCATCTGAACCTGCGTTGGCAGCATATACTTTGTTGATCTTCGCAGCAATACCGGCAGTGTCTGCAGCGCCGTTTGTTTTTATAAAAGTGATGTAATTGGAATTGTTCCAGTGCAGATCATTTTCCATCAATTGCGCATTGGTGAGCAATGCAGTAACCGGTAAGAAAGAATGGTATTGAAAACTGGAATTTACCGGCGGATCATTCACTACGCCCCTCACCTGGTAGTTCAACGTATCAATGCGGATGACTTGCCCGGTTGCCGGTTGGTCACCAAAATATTTGATGGCTTCCGACTTCGTTAAAATAATGCTGAAAGGATTGGCATCAAACGATGTAGCATTGCCTTCAATAAAATCATACTTGAAAATGCTAAACCAATCTTCATCCACGTAAGCACAATCTTTTCCATAAAATAAGTTCCCCTTCACATTCATCACCGGCCATTCATTGGTGTACAGCCTTGTAGTTTTCACCACTTCCGGCACAGCAGTTTTTACAGCGCCAGCCAACAGTAGTGGCGTGTTTTCCCATTCCCAATCTTTCTCCGGAATGATGGTGGTAATGCGATAAATATTGCTGTTATCTGCATGGTAAT
>CAXTPJ010000663.1:0-2686 GCA_964245855.1 uncultured Ferruginibacter sp.
AAATAGTTTTTTATTTCTTCAGAACTGCAAAAGGCATATACTTCATCAATTGCATCAACCTTTAACAATGCTTCAAAAATGTAAACCAGCAGCGGTTTACCTCCCAGTATTTTTAAATTTTTACCAACTACCCTTTTACTGTTCAACCGGATTGGTACAAATGCTACTACTTTTTTTTTCACTTTTAAAATATTCTTTTCAGAAAATATTGACATCGTAAATTTCAAGCACGCCTGCCAGTTTATGTGCATTGTTGATCACCAGCAATGAATGTATTTTATTATTCCGCATCAACTCCTCGGCTTCTTTTATCCTTGCATCTTCGGTAATGGTTTTAGGATTGCCTGTCATTATTTTGTCAACGGTAATATCAAAAAAATTATCCCGGTTGCCTTCCATGGTGCGCCTGATATCTCCGTCTGTTACCACACCAAGTATATGGTCGTTTTGCATTACGATTACCAACCCTAACCTGGCCCTGCTGATTTCAAAAAGTACTTCACCTACTGTTGCAGTTGGCTGTACGCAGGGAAGGTTATCTTTCTTCATTACATCTTTTACCCTTGTTAATAACCTTTTGCCAAGATTTCCTCCCGGATGATAGCGTGCAAAATCTTCTGCCTTAAAATCTCTTTTTTCCATAAGTGCAATTGCGAGCGCATCGCCCATAACCATGGCAGCAGTAGTTGAGGAAGTGGGGGCCAGGCTAAGCGGACAGGCCTCTTCGGGTACCGATACATTCAGGTGTAAATGTGCGTGCTTGGCCAATATAGACTGGGGCTGCCCGGTCATTGCGATCAACTTATTTTTATTGTCTTCTAAAAAAGGGATCAGTTTTAAAATTTCATCAGTATAACCGGAATTAGAAATTGCCAATACAATATCAAATGATGATATCATTCCCAGGTCGCCATGATACGCCTCGCCGGGATGAAGGAAAAAAGAAGGAGTTCCGGTACTTGCCATTGTTGCAGCAATTTTAGCCCCTACCAAACCGGATTTGCCCATGCCGGTTACAATCAATTTTCCTTTACAGGCAGCAATTTCTTCTACCGCCTTTTCAAAATCACCATCTAAAGTTTTTGAGAGGTTGGCAATGGCTGCTGCTTCAATTTCGAAGGTGCGGATGGCATTCTTTAAAATTGATGAGTTGTTCATATCAGGCCATCGATTAAACTTTCCAGCTTATTTAAAAATACCATATTGGGTCCATCGCTCATTGCTAATTCGGGATTAGGGTGCACTTCTATAAAATAGCCCTGTACCCCAAAAGCCATGGCAGCTTTTGCCATTGCAGGCACAAATTTTCTATCGCCCCCTGTTTTACCCCCCGCACCTCCGGGGCGTTGAACAGAATGTGTACAGTCCATACAAACAGGGTAGCCAAACTCTTTCATATCAGCAATGTTTCTAAAATCAACTGCCAGGTTGTTATAACCATACATATTGCCCCGCTCAGTTAAAATAATTTGATCATTGCCACTGTCCTTTACTTTTTGTGCAGGATAAGCCATATCTGCACCCGATAAAAACTGAGCCTTTTTGATGTTAACAATTTTACCTGTTTTGGCAGATGCTTCCAACAAATCAGTTTGCCTGCATAGAAAAGCGGGTATCTGCAATATATCAATTACCTGCGCAGCGATAGCGGCCTGGTAGCTTTCATGGATATCTGTTGTTATAGGCAGGTTATATTTAGATTTTATATCTGCCAGCATTTGCAAACCTTTTTCTAACCCGGGGCCACGAAATGAATTTACAGATGTACGGTTTGCTTTATCAAAAGAAGATTTAAAGACGATAGTTATGTCTTTTTTCGCCTGGATGGCCGATAATTTTTCTGCCACTTCCTCTAACAGTTCCATGCTTTCTATTACACATGGGCCAAGGATAAAAAACGGTTTTTTTTGAAGTTCCTGGTAAAGCATTTTTTAAATTTAATTAAAGAGTATTTTTAACCTGAATAATAATTTTCAAGTTCCTGCTGCAGGTTTTGTTCTGTAATAATGTGTTCAATTACTTCCCTTAGTACCCCTTCTCCACCCTTTGCGCTGGTGATAAGTTTACAGCATTTTTTTATAAAAAAAACTGCATCGGATGGCGCCACAGGCAAGGCAACCTGGCGCAAAATTCCCCAATCTATTACATCGTCGCCTATATAAGCTACCTGTTCGTTTGTAACTTTAAAGGCCTTTTTAAATTCTGAATACTCATCTTGCTTTCGACGGCTTCCCTGCCTGAAAAAATCAAGCCCTAATTCCTGTGCCCTTTTTTCCAATGCCGCTGAACTTCTTCCGCTGATAGCGCCAAATATAAAACCCTGCTGTTGCATGAATTTGATAAGTTGACCATCTTTCACATTAAAGGATTTTAATTCGTTGCCATTACCATCGTACGTTATTTTACCATCGGTAAGCACACCATCTACATCGAACAAAATTGCTTTAATGGCCACGGATAAATGCTGATTAATTGATGAAGAAGACCTTAAAAAAATTTACGATCCCCGTTTAGTTTTTTTTATGAGGTTGGTAATTTTTCGCCATAACTTTTTGTAGAAAGGAGCTTTGCTTTCATCTTCTACTGTATAACCATACCCGTAGCTGTAGCCGTAACCGTAGCCATAGCCGTAACCGTAGCCGGAGTAGCCGTAGCCCAATATGCGTTTGTTTTTTATGCCGTTAAA
>CAXTPJ010000664.1:0-2681 GCA_964245855.1 uncultured Ferruginibacter sp.
CCTGTTTTTGTATTTTTCTTCTTTTTGAATATCTATGCCTAAGTATTTATTGAGCCGCCACGCTATCTTATATTTTATAGTTTTAGAAGTACCAGGTTGCTTCAGGCTTGTAATGAAAGATTCCTTTTCTGCTGAATTACCGGCTATGCAAACAAAATGAGACTGAACGCAGTTGCTTTTTAATAAAGCATTGTGTAAACGTACAGCAGCATTACCGGCACCTCCTTTACTATAAGTGCAAATATGTACCACCTTAATTTTCCGATGCTCCATCACTATATTCTTACGCCATATATATTTAATTGGTTGTCCATATTTGAATAACTGTTTACATGCAAAAAAGGATTTTTGGATTGGAGACCGGGCGAAGAAAGATACAGCCGAAAACCAGCATTTTTTAGCACCGCAATTATTTCAGGAAGCATTTGGTCTTTACCAATAAATGAATGGTACTCAACAAAAATTCGTTCCACATAATGTAATTGTTCTTGTATGTCAAGTATCACTTCTACTTCCGCTCCTTCAATATCAATCTTTAAAAAATCTATTTTTTTATTTAGAAAAGATTGTAACCTAACAGTAGCAACTTCTACAAGATTGTTTCTGTCGAAGTCTTTCGCAGCCCTGCCTCCATCTGCACCCTCACTAAAAAACTGCAACGTTGTTTCTTCATTCCAGCAGGCTTTATTTATTAATTGAACATCAGAAAATCCAAATACTTTTACGTTATGCACCAGCGTATCAAAAACTTTTTTGTCTGGCTCAAAAGCGATGATGTTGGCAGCAGGAAATAGTGTTTTAAAATAAATGACACTCATCCCTATATTAGCACCGCAATCAATGATTAATGGAGCCGGTGAGCCTGCATTAAACTTGTATATTTCTTCTTCAAACAGTTCTTTCTTTATAAATAAAAAAGATGCGTTATCTACAATCTTTATTTGCTTATCTAAAAACAGAACTTCTGCCTCAATAAAACGAGGTAATTCTTTAATTTTTGCATATGCCAACTCATTTTGCTTAAAATTTTCGTTGGTAAACATTTTCAACTTTCTTTTTAACCCAGGCGGAATTATGGAATTAATCGTTTTCCTGGCGTGAAAAAGAATTCCTGACAAATGCTGGCCCTTATAAAAACGTTTTAAGTAATCATACACTTTCAGATAGTCTGTCACCGCCACTTTTTTTACCGCTACCTGGTTAACAATTTTTACATCAAACATATCACTGGTAGTACAATTTTCACCACTGTTATCTATTCCAATATTTTTCACCAACGATTTTCCCGGGTGAAGACAAAGCCCGTTTTGCAAAAAAACACTGAAATGCCAGAGTACCGCCCATGTTTTTATTGTTCCATTTATATTTTCTTTTAGCTGGCTGACAAACTGATTTGTACCATCAATATCTGCAGACTTTAATCTACCTGAATCATGAATTTTCTGGTAAAGGTCTGCTGCGGAAGGATTAAAAAATTTCCATTTTTTAGCCCATGTACCCCACCCCCAACAAGAAGTTTGAGTGTAAAAAAAAGTTTCTGGTAATTTTTCTTTTACAGGAAACATATAACCCGAAATATGAAAAGCTTTTTCTTCATGTTGGTATAAATCCAATGCACTGTTCATGTATCTTAGAAAACCCGTTGAGGTAACGAGATCATCTTCCAGCACAATAATTTTTGAGTATTCATTTACAATTTTTGTAACACCAGTTATTATCGATTGTGCTAAACCACTGTTTTTTTCTGATTCCAATATATTTACCTTGCCACACCATTTTTTAGAGCGTATGAGCGCCCTTACTTGTGCTATTTTTTGTAATTGATCATCTGTAGCATTATCTTTTGCTCCATCTGCATAAATATATAAAACAGATTCATCTGCCAATTCATTGTTCATTAATGCAGTAAGCGTTTGCTCTGTATGCAAAGGGCGATTGTAAACGAAAAGAACAATTGGAGCAAGCATTAATCAGTAGTTATTTTGAAAAACATGGTATTAAGTGTCTTTGCAACTAATTCATATTGTTTTAATTTCAAAAACAAATACACTTCGTTATTTTCTAAATTGTTAAGGCTACTGCTTAAAGACTCTATTAGTATCATTTGAGGATGATATAGGTCCCAGTTATTAGATCGCAATACTTCCAAATCGAGCCCTTCTACATCAATACTTAAAAAATCTATATTGGTATTCAGCGGTAGGTGCTTATCGAGTATTTCTGATAAAGGAGCGGTTTCCAGGTTAACTTCCTGAATTATTTTATATTCTCTCAAGCCATTTTTTTTGTTTGCTTCCTGCTTTGAAAATGTATTCAAAGCGGGTTCATTAAAAATGTGATAAGTTAATGATTGTTTTCTTTCAGATATGGGTATTTCAAGATTAATATCCCGGGAACGGTATTTTTCAAAAGGCTTCATACTACCAGGCATAGCATCTACATTTATTCCTCTCCAACCTTTTTGATAAAATAAATAAGTATTTGAAAAACGAACAGGGTGATGTGCACCTATGTCAACATAAAAACCGTTTTGCTTCCCTTCCAAAAAACGCATCAATACCCTGTCTTCCCCTTCCTGCGAATACGAAACATTTTCATACTGGCGATTTTCATTCAATTCATTTTCCGCTGTTTTATCAATCAGGGAAGGGATGAGCTTTAATACAATTTTTTTAATAACT
>CAXTPJ010000665.1:0-2677 GCA_964245855.1 uncultured Ferruginibacter sp.
AGGGCTACAACTTTGCGCCTTTTTTTTCTGCGTCTTTGCGTGATATTATTAACGATCAATAAACTAACCCAAAACTAAAATTTACAACATGAAAGAAGAATATCTATCGCTTGAACTTATAAAAAATGAAACAGACAAACGTTTTGAAATGAACGTTGAAGGCCATACTGCCATCATTACTTATAAAGAAACACCCAGTAAAATTTACCTGCTCCATACCGAAGTACCGGCAGCGCTGGAAGGAAAAGGGGTGGCAACTGCCATCATAGAAAAAACGCTGGAGTACATTGAACAGCATCACCTGAAGCTGGTCCCCCATTGTTCTTTTGTGATCGCTTACATCAAACGCCACCCGGACTGGAAAAGGGTTTTAGATGAAAGCGTGACCAATGTGTAAGTAATCGAACAACTGTTTATATAATTCCCGCCTTCTTAACAAAGAAAAATTCAGGCAAAGCAACTTTTTACCCCAAATCTCTATCTTTACCGGGTACGTAGTTAACATTGATCCCCAAAGATAAAGAATGAAGCAATTTGTACTGGCCATTTTATTTGTATGTGTGTTTATACCGGTTGCGTTTTCGCAAGTACCCGGCAACCCGGTTGATACTGTGCCTAAAAAAAAAATTGACACCGTACTCAAACCACAGGTGCCGGACAAAACCATCGATACCTTTAACAGGGCCAAACTAAAAGAGAAACCAGGCACCAAAGAAACATTGCTGCCACCGGGTGGTAATGGCATCATGGATCAGAAAAACCCTTTTCTTGCCTACACCGGAAAGATCATCCGCACCATCCGTATAAAAAGTTTGGGTTTTGAAAGTGACCTCACGGATACCACCGTATTCAACAACAGCTTTACTACCAAAATTGCCAACGCCCTGCATAAAACGACCCGGCAAAAAGTAATCGGCAACAATTTGCTTTTCGCCGAAGGCGATAACCTGAACCCTTATGTATTGTCGGATAACGAACGTTTTTTAAGGAGCCTCGACTTCATTCAGGATGCGGTGATCATTGTACAAAAGATAAAAGACAATACGGAAGCGGTTGACGTACTCATTTTGGTAAAAGATGGGTTCTCTATTTTGCCTGGTGTTGGGGTTGGCGGTATTACCAATTTCAACCTGGAGTTGAAAGAAGAAAACCTGAACGGAACGGGCAATAAGATTGCTGTAAGCGGATTTTACGATGGCAAACGTACGCCAAGGTTTGGCTCGGGCGCCGACTTTTTACAACGCAATATAAAAGGAACTTTCATCAACTGGGGATTGGGTTACCGCACTTATAGAAATGCTTTTAACAGTAATAGAAATGAAGAAACGAGTTATTATTTAAGCGTAACCAAACCATTTGCATCACAGTACCTGCGGTGGATGGGATCGCTGGATGTTTCTTACAACAAAACAATTAACGGTTATCTTCCTGACACTGCTTATTTCAACGATTTTCGGTACCGCTATTACATTGCTGATGGATGGTTTGCCTACAATTTTGGCACCGGCCACATGAAATACAAAAGCCTGAAAAGTGTGGTGCGAAAATTTGTTGCCATCCGGGCTTTTCATACCAATTTTTTAGACATTCCGCAAAATAAAACATTTGAATACGATGGCACTTATTCGGATGCGTCCGGTGTGCTGGCAAGTTTCAGCATCTTCAAACAAAACTTCTTCCGTACCAGTTACATTTATGGTTTTGGCAGAAACGAGGACGTTCCTGAAGGCTTCAATCTTTCCCTCATTGGCGGTTACACCTTTAAAAAAGACAGCCTGTATAAAAAATTCAGGACAAGGCCTTACTATGGTTTTGAAACATCTTCCGGTAAATACAATAAAAAAGGTTTTTATAGTTCGTACACTTTCAGGATCGGCGGTTATTGGTATCAGGGCAAATGGGAAGATTTTGACCTGTTGATCAATGGCGACCACTTTACCAGGTTGCGCAAAATAAACGACCGCTGGTTTAAGCGTTTCTTTATCAGCGGCGGCATCACCAAGCAATTTGTTCCGGTGCTGGAACAGGCGCTTATCATCCGCAGTATGTACGGATTGCCTTATTTTGAATATGGGTATGTTAGCGCCGATTTAAGGGCAACATTAAAAACAGAAGCTGTTTTCTATAATACCAAAAAGAAATTTGGTTTTGGGTATGCCCCTTTCATTTTTGGAGATGGGATATTGCTGAAGCCAACAAAAGAAGCTTTTGGTAAAAGCGATTTCTATTCTGCCATTGGCGCAGGCATCCGTGTAAGAAATGAGAACTTATTGTTCGGAACGCTGGAAGCAAGGGTATCTTACTTTCCACGCATATTGCCCAACATGAATCATTTTAAAATAAAATTCAATACCAATCTGCGGTTCAAATATAACAGCAGTTTTATCAGGAGGCCCGATTTTGTATCTCCCAATGCCCTCAATTAATTTACCTATTCATTGTAGTTTTTATACCACAAAAAATTTAAAACCTTATTGCACAACAATTTACAGGAGATGTTTTCGTTGGAATGTATTGACATAACGTTAAAACAAGGCGGCCCGGCACGCCTTTGCAAAACGTTTTGTACATTTGTTTAATAAATGAAAAACCTCCAAAAAAATCTTCAAATGAAAAAAGTAATTGTACTGAGCCTTTTCGTTATCACCGGTATCATCTTTTTGGCTTCCTGCTCTGG
>CAXTPJ010000666.1:0-2673 GCA_964245855.1 uncultured Ferruginibacter sp.
CTTCTGATAACTTACCTTCATTTTGATAAACCCCGGCTATATTAATATTGTAGTTGGCTTCATCTTTTTTGTTATTTAATTCTTTGGCCAATTGCAATGCCTGGCTAAAATACCTGATGGCATCAGCTGAATTCCCTAAAACTTCTGCATTGTAGCCTAACAGGTAAAATGCATTCGCCATACCGGGCTTATCTGATCTTTCCTGGAAAATTTTCAGCATCAGGTAACTGGTTTTAACATATTCAGCATTGTTTCCCTGCACGCTGTATACATAACACATTAAATCATACGCCGCCAGCATTCCTTCCTTATTGTTCAATTTATTATAAATTGCCAATGCTTTGGAAAGGTACTCAAGCCCTTCATTATATTTACCATCGTCAATATAATCCTGTGCGATGTAAATGAAAGCGTTTGCTTCCCCAATTTTACTTCCATTCCTAATGTGTATTTTTAATACTTGAAAGTGATTTTTCAATGCTTCGGCGAAGTTGCCGATGCGCCAATACAATCGGCCTGCCTCATTCATTACATCGGCAAGTGCGCTGTCGTTGTTGAGTTTTTGTGCAATTGCCAAAGCATCTTTTTCGTAGATCAAACCCTTTTCAGGCTTGTAATACAGATGGGCAGCCATTACAGCAGTCAACAGCTTCACTTTTGTACTGTCTTCTTTTGCAACAGCTAATTTTTTATGAAGAGAATCAATGATCTCCTGGCTGCGCTGTTGAGCATTGCCTTCAGTTTGCCACAATAATAAAACGATGAAAATTGAAAAAATCTTCTTCATTACATTGTTGGCTTTGGGAATTTATTTATAAAGTTTGAATACGCTCCATTAACTGTTCCTTTAACCCTGCGCTCAGCGGAATTGGTTTTTGCATTATGGTAACATGGCTTTCAGCTACTTCATCAATGTGCGCCATATTTACGATGTACGACCGGTGGATCCTTAAAAAAAGACCGGGTGGAAATTTTTCTTCAATTGTCTTCAGTGTAATGGATAAAAGGTATTCTTTAATGCCTGTAAAAATGCGGCTGTAATTTCGGTCGGCCTCAACGTATAAAATATCGCTGATGAGCACTTTCACCATCTTTTCCTTGTGCCGGACAAAAATGCGGTCTTTTAAAATAAAAGATTGGTCTTCGCCTTCAGCAGGTTCGGCAGCAGCACCGGTTTCGTTTTCAGCCATGCGGCTGATGGTAAGTTCTATTGCCCTTTGTAGATCAAGCTGCTTGAATGGTTTTGAAATAAAAGCGAATGGTTTGGTAATTTTTGCCCGGTTAAAAGTGGCTTCGTCGGAATTGGCGGTGAGATAGATGATGGGAATATTGGCGCTTTTCTGTATTTCCAATGCCGTTTCTATACCATCGAGTTTGCCCTTCAGGTTTATATCGAGCAATATAATATCAGGCTTGTTTTCATCAATGTGCAGAATAGCTTCTTCACCCCTTGGTAAGATACCGGTGACTTCGTAACCAAGACCCGTCAACTGCATGGAAATTTTTGCGCCGATGATCATCTCATCTTCCACTACCAGTATTTTGATCAGGTTTTCCATTATGCAGTGTCGTGTATTGGAAACAAATGCTGATGTATTTGCCGTTGAATGTATCAATGGTTAAACAGCAAATTATTGTTTCACCAGTAAATCTACTGATTCTCTTTCAAAGGCAGGAGTTTAACCCGGAGTTTTTCCGCTTTACGATACCGTTACCGGCTACACGAAAATAATGCAGCTAAACATTGTTGGGAATAAATGCAAGCCCATAGTCAATTGCCCATTGTGAGCATAAAACAATAAAATCATCATTAAAAATAGTCATCCAAAAAAGACTAAAAATTTGAAAAGCCACCATCGGCTATTGGCTATCTGCTATCGACAAAACTAACCAGATGCAGCTACCAGGTTTTTCAATTCTTCCAGGTAAATCGCTTTTGCAGGATCCCTCCATTCTTTACAATAGTTGGTAAAATAATTATGCGATTGCAGGAAAGAAACCTGCACCCGGTTCCAGGCAACCCTGGTGAGTGAGAGATTTAGTGTTCGTAATTCCTGGAATAAATGTTCTGCCTTTTCATATACCTGTGAAGTACCTAAATATTCAAGATCGGCGTCTGCAATAATTTCTTCCAGTTTATTTTTGGGCGATTGAGGTAACCTGGTGGCCATGATCATACCACATATCCTTTCAATTTGCTCGTTTGAATAACCATAAGCCGGTAAATGTTTCCATACAATACTGCAGCCTTCTTTTTCATGTCCTGCATAAGTATTTATAAAGCCGGTATCATGCCACAAGGCAGCGGTGCGGAGCAATTCAATTTCTTCTTCTGTGCAATTTTCATTTTGTGCAATTTCAACCGCTTTGTCTGTAACATACAAGGTATGTTCGTAATTATGATAATGATATACCTGCGGGATGCCCCGCTTCAACATATCAATTACAAATTCTTTCATTGGCGCATCGTTACTTTGCATGGGCTTTCGCTTTTAAGATCCCGCCAGAGGCTTCTTTAATGGTTTGCACATAGATGAATGCTTTGGGGTCAATGTTCATCAAGGCATCTTCTATTTGTTTTATTTCAAGGCGGGTAATAATCGTTACTATAATGTCGGCCTCCGTTCTTATTTCGAAACTGCCTGGCAGGTACCCCCTTTCACCTTTATAAAC
>CAXTPJ010000667.1:0-2667 GCA_964245855.1 uncultured Ferruginibacter sp.
TTCTGCAAAATGTGCCGGTAACTATGGTGGCGCATTTTATCCAACACAACTGGCAAAGCAGGAAGGCTATGATCAATTATTGTGGACTGGTGGAAAAGACAACCAGTTTATTGAAGAATCAGGGATGATGAATGCCATGTTTGTGATCAATGATACATTGGTAACGCCGCCTTTGTCTGATTCTATTTTAGATGGTGTCACGAGGGATTCTTTGCTAACGCTGGCCAACGATTTGGGTTATGCTGTTGAAGAGCGCCCGGTAAGCATTGCTGAATTGGAAAAAGCATTTCAAAATAAAACGATCACAGAAGCTTTCGGTGCTGGTACAGCCGCAGTAGTGGCGCCGGTTCAAACGATCCACATCAATGGCATTGATTACAATTTGCCGGCTTATAACAATGAGAGTGTTCACAATAAACTAAAGCATCAACTGGAATTGATCCGCACCGGACAGGCAGCGGATGTGCATGAATGGAATTGTATTATCGGTTAAGGATATTGTTTTTGTTTTTATACTGCCGGTGATGTTGATTACCGGCTTTTTATTGGATATTTATTTTGTAAGCGGCTTCAGGAATGCTGTGCAGCATCGTTGCGTCGCACTCTTGTACTGAAGTTTTTCATAGCGGCAAATTTAAACTGCATATTATTTTCTTTTTATGATTGAAAATATTGCCTCCCCTGCCGGCGGGCAGCGTAACTGTAACGTCGCTGCTTTTGCTTCTTTGTAAAAAATTTGCTTCGCATTTTTTACAATCATGCCTCTGGGATGACCAAACCAAAAGAGGCGACTAACCCAGTTACTGGTGAGAACTGATAGGAGTTATAATTACAAGTTCATTTACTTAAATTCCAGAAAAGTAATGAGGGAATTGGTTTAATATTAATCTGAAAAAGTAGCGTATACTCATTGCCCCAAAGTTTGCACATTAAGCCATTTGCATATTTGCACATTGCAGCTATTTGCACATTACACTCACTCCATCATCTTCCCATCTTTCATGTGCAGTATCCGGTCGCTCATTTGCGCTAATTCTTCGTTGTGTGTAACAATTAAAAAAGTCTGGTTGAATTGGTTGCGGAGATCGATGAAGAGTTGATGCAGTTCTTTTGCTTTGGCGCTGTCGAGGTTACCGGTAGGTTCATCGGCCATAATAATAGATGGATTGTTGATGAGTGCACGGGCCACCGCAACCCGTTGCTGTTCGCCGCCGGATAATTGTTGCGGCTTGTTTTCGAGGCGGTCTTTTAGCCCTAAAGTGGTTAAAATCTGGATGGCCCGGTCAGCCGTTTCCTTTTTTTTTCCACCGGCAATCCACCCCGGTATGCAGACGTTTTCTATGGCTGTAAACTCTGGCAGTAAATGATGGAATTGGAAAACGAACCCAATATGTTTGTTCCTGAAAGCGGCCAATTTATTTCCTTTTAAACTGCTGAGATTGGTTTGCTCCAATGTAACGGTGCCGCTGTCTGCTTTATCTAATGTGCCAAGAATGTGCAGCAGCGTGCTTTTGCCGGCGCCCGACGAACCAACGATGCTTACAATTTCTCCCCGTTGAATATCGATGTCAACCGATTGCAGTACGGGTAGTTTGCCATAATTTTTCTTAATGTGCCGGGCTGTAAGCATGCAGGAAAATAATTAATTGTTTGTAACGTTACATTAACCGGTTGGCAATATATTGAATCTTGTTTTATAAAAAAGTAACATTTTGAAAAACACATTTGGATAATTCCACCAAACTTTTACATTTGCACAAAATTTAAAACCATTTCACAATGTTTTGGACACTTGAACTAGCCTCGCACTTAGAAGACGCACCCTGGCCGGCCACCAAAGATGAACTGATTGATTACTCCATCCGCAGCGGCGCTCCGATTGAAGTAATTGAAAATTTGCAGGAGTTGGAAGACGAAGGTGGTGATGTATATGAAAGCCTGGAAGACATCTGGCCGGATTATCCAAGCCAGGAAGATTTCTTTTTTAACGAAGACGAATATTAATTTACTGTTCCTGAAACCCGGAACGATAACGACATTTAAAAAGCCACCAATTATTTGGTGGCTTTTGCGTTTTGCTATTTAATAAAATCGTTTTGTTGACCGATTGTTTTTGTTGAAAAAACCGTAGACAAAACCCCCGACAGCGGTTGCAAACCCTGACGGGGGTTGAACTGAAATTTCTTTTAAAATTCATCATCAAAAATAACAATTCAACAATAAATCAATTCAACAATTTCTCTTACTTCTCCATCTGCTCAATCACTTCCGGAGTAACACCAGTAAAAGAGAAACCACCATCATGAAACAGGTTTTGCATGGTAACATATTTTGTGAAATCGCTGAACAATGTAACAATGTAATTAGCGCAATCTTCTGCAGAAGCATTTCCTAATGGGCTCATCTTATCTGCAAAATTGATAAAGCCGTCAAAGCCTTTCACACCACTGCCGGCAGTGGTTTTGGTGGGCGATTGGGAAATGGTATTCACACGCACTTTCTTTTTAACACCATACTGGTAACCGAAGTTGCGGGCTATGCTTTCCAGCATGGCTTTGTTGTCAGCCATATCATTGTAATCAGGAAATACACGCTGTGCGGCGATGTAACTTAGTGCCACAACAGAAGCCCATTCATTCAGTGCATCCTGCTTCATAGCAGTTGCCA
>CAXTPJ010000668.1:0-2665 GCA_964245855.1 uncultured Ferruginibacter sp.
ACTGTGCGTAATACTAAAATCCAGCACTGGAATGGTACGCACAAAAATGGTATCGTCTTTTATTTGCGTATTGCCGCAACCGTCTGTACCGGCCGTTCCGGCAGTTACCGAAATAGGATAATTGCCCGCCGGACAATAGCTGTACACATCAGGCAATTTGTACCGCCACACCTGCTTGCCATTGATGAAATAAGTGGAATCTGCTACTGGATTGGTTACAGATATATTGGGTGTTTGATACCCTTTAAAATCCCAGTATAACGATAATGGCTGAAAAGGATAAGTAATGGTAAAATTAAATGGCTCACAGGCACAGGCCGTATTGGTGCCGCTAATATTCAAAAGATTGAGCGGAGCGATAAAATTGTATAAATCTTTAAGATTGGTACCTGCATTGTATCCGTAAGATTCTGCCTGGCCGTATCCATAAGCAATGGCATTAAATCCACTGTCGGCAGATAAAGTATGAGCGCCGGCATTCACCCTGATTTGTGCATAGCTATAACTGGCATCTTCCGGGTGCGGAAAAAAGTTATAAGCACCATTGTTACCGGTAATATTAAAAGACCCAACTGCAGCAGTTTTGATAATTACATTAATCCAATGTTCAGAAATAGCCGCATTGGGAGTTGAATTTACAATTACCTCATCAATGGTTTGCTCAACCGGGCTTAAATAGATCATTTCCGGATCTCCATTACCTCCAATAGCTGTATTGCCACAGGTATTGGCTGTTGTAATAAATTGCGCCACCATTACTGGTTGGTCTGCGTCAATAATTTGCGGCTGGTTGGTTAAAGGCAGATCATAATAAAAATTATTGTTTAATCCGGTTTGGGTCACCCCGTTCACCTTAACTACAGTAGCAGGGTCACTTACCCCGATGCGGAAATAATTATTGGGCATATCCTGTGTTGGTGCGGTCAAAAACTTTTTACCCCAGGCCGTTTTGGGAAAGGCTTGCGCAATCAGGTTATCCGAGCTGGCGCCAGAACCGCTGCAGGAAATTTTTATTTTGCCACTCCCCGAAAAAACAGCAATTTTTTTGCATGCAACGCCACCGCTGCTTACCGAACGTATTTTAGACCCGGTAAGGTCAACACCGGTAAAATTAGTTTGGGTACCAGTGGTTAATTTTCCCATTACGTTGTACACTTCTCCCTGGTTGAGCGTAACAGTATAAGTTGAATTGGCTGTGTGATATTGTGTTGCGGCAGATGGCGTTACTTCTACGGTAGTAGTGCCTGTATCGGTTGCTACTACAAAGAAAAAAGCATTGGATGAACTTTCATTGGAAACCTGTGTGTACCCGAGGGTAACATACTCCTTACCTAACGTGTTGGTAGGAAATAATAAAGTTGCTCCAGATACATTACCATTGTAAATATGAGCATACGCCACCACCGGCTGATCGCTGGTAACATGTATACCCCTGTTAAAAATGGCTTCCTGGTCGAGCCTTGCATCCTGTACACCAGATTTGGGGATTGGACTGGAAGTGGCAATTGTACCAGGCGCAATATTCGTCAGGTTCTCTACATATCCCGATCCTGGTATTTCAATTTTAATATTTGTCATTCTTCCGGGCACATTTTCCGTGGCAAAATACAATACCATTTCTTGCCCGTTTACGTTGTTACTGCCATTGCCGCTGGTAACAAACCTTACATGGTAACCATAGCCTAACCAAAAATCTTTACCCTTATTTGAAAAATCCTGTGCGAAAGAAAACAGAGAAGCAACAATAAAACCGAGCAATAACGTGTATTTTTTCATTTAAAACAGCGTAAGGTAATAAACGGTAAATTTAGCGAAAACTATGCGACAAGATGCGGGCTACCGCAATAAAGTTGCCTGCCTTAACGTACGATTTACAAGGTTGAGAAAGAAAATTGTCCTTAAATCGCCTGTAGAAGAATTTCACTTAGGGTAAATAACAAAAGGCCTGATAGAAATCAAGCCTTTGTTTACGAACCTAATTCGGTTCTGTAACCCCCAAAGAAAACATCTTGTTTACCAAGCACAAGCGCAAATCTGTGGGGCTGCATATTAAACGCCGCCTGTGCTATATTATTTTATAAATGTTGAAATTTATGCAATTTTCTTTTTGAGAACTTCCAGGTCAATCATTTCTGTTGTTGTTTACAAATGACTGTTTCGCCTTAATTGGTATCAATGCCCAGTAAGAAGTTGCAGGATCAAAGTTTGGTAAGCTGTTTTGAGGCTTATTACTGCTAAGAAATGTTTTGTTGCTCTTTTCTGTTGCAGTTTTCAATAATGTTTTTATAACTGTTTTCATAAACGGGTGGTTTGTGCTGATGAAATCGGAATGAAAAATGAGACACTCTCTATAATTAAGAAAGTCGTTTAAAGTGATGATCCAGACCACCTTAAACGACTTTTGCTTATTAACACTGAAGAAACCCTGTATAATTAGTTTGTATTGATCTTGCTTTAAGGAAGCGGTTATTTTGTTGCGCCCTGTACAATCTATTAATCCCACATCGTACCAAAAAATTGTTAATTGACAATCAACCAGTTATAAAAATGCCTAACTAAATTTTTCCAATTATTGGAAGTACAGTCTACTATCGGGATGAAAGAAAAGAAAAATCTAATGGAAAAGACTAAAGGAGATATGATTCTTCGGAAATCCCAAAGGAAG
>CAXTPJ010000669.1:0-2649 GCA_964245855.1 uncultured Ferruginibacter sp.
GCCATGGTACGGCCAAATCCCGGTGGCGTTCTTTTTTTTTTTTTTTTACTAATGCCACGCTCTGTAGCCTTCATTCTCGTAACACCGTTCTGTTTCCATAATGGAAGCGGGTACAGGTTTTGTTGAATATTTTTCCATTTAACAACAAGGTCAGCATCAACATCCAGGTAAGTACTCATGTCAATGATGCCTTTATAAAACATGGTAAGCAAGCCGAGTGTCAATGTATTATTGGTATCGCCTGTTTTTATATCTTCCCGCCAATTAGGCGCCCAGGGTCCAACTTCCCAAAAATTATCATTGTAAGAATTGTATTGGCCATTTTCAAATTTGAGATAATCTTCCCAAAAGTTTGCGACCTCCTTCATATAAGGATACACTATTTTCGCATACACTTTATCGTAAGTATGATAAAAACGCTGTATCATGTTAGCGGTAAGAAAAACTGCATTGCTCCTTTGCCCGCAAAACATCTGGCCACCTTCCAGCGCTGTATCGCTGATGCCATAATGCCCTTTCATTTTTTGCGCAGTTAGTGGATACATGGTAGAGGCAAAGCCGTTGGGGCCGATGCCAACAGGATAATACACGCCATGACAACTTAATTGCTTCAACGCATTCTTTTTAGCCTGTAGCATGTAATCCAGTATGGGTTGATCGTAGGGTTCAGTTAGTTCTATGTGGTTGGAAGAATAGCATGCCCACCACGTAGCTTCATAATTGTAATTGGTGTGATAATCGCCCTGCCAGGCTTTTATGGCATCTGCAGTAATAGCATTACCGCATAAGCCGGGTGGAAAATTTTTATTCCTGCTGCAACAGGCCAGCAAATATTGCGAGCCATAATAGTATTTTTCCAGCAGTGTATCACCAATGGCAATATGTGAAGCAGACCAGAATTTTTGCCACCAGGCATTGTTTTGCTGCTTCCATTTTGCAACAGACTGAATGGTACTGTTTGCAGCCCTGCTGATTGCAGTATTGAAATAACTGGCATTTTCATGATTGGTACAAACACCTACCACAATAGTAATTTTTGAAGAAGGTTTTATTACAAACGAATTACTTTTTTCGCCCAGCACATTGGCTGCTATCGCTACATGCGAAGGCCAGTCCAGATCAGGAGAATCGAAATGGCGAACGGCATAAAATATATTGCCTTTTGTTCCTGAATCATTCTTTGATTCAAAGCCGGGTTGCGACCATGTTTTTAATGATGCCGTACAGGCCTTACCTGTTGTGGCCAGTTCCATTATAACACAACCAGCGCCCATCGGCACCCAAATATTTAAGGTGTAAGTAAGGTCAGCTTTTTTAAATACCGCCTGTATATTGCCGTTGGCAATGCGTTGCTCTGCGTAAAAATCAGCGCCTTCTAATTCAGGTATTGTTATATTGATTCCGCCCGGTAACGCCAAGCCTCCTTCGGGATAGCCTTTCTTTGCTTTCCAAAAATCATTTTTTGCAATGTACAAGGTTTGGTTTGCCGGAGAGCCCGCTAAAACAACACCAATATCTCCGTTGCCGGAAATGGGTGCATCAGGTGTAAAAGAAGTAGGAACAAGTTTGGCCGGCGAAGTAAATATGCCTTTGTAACCGGGAGAAAAACCAGTTATCTTTTTTTGTGAAAATACGTTTACATGCATCAACATAAAAAAGAAATTCAATAAAAAGGTGCCTGTCTTCATTTGCATAATTTACAACATAAAAGTGGAAACTGCCGGTTTGATAATAAATAAACCAAGCCAATAATGCAGCAACCCAAGTGCCAGAAACTATGAGAGATTGTAAAGTTTACTAACTAAAACCAGTTAAAGGCTGAAACTGATTGGTTCGTTCACCAGTGCATACTTTTCATTTAATACACTTGCATTGATATAATTTATACCGGCTTGTTCAAGCGTTCCATAGGCTTCATGAATGTGGCCGCAGATATGAACTTTTGGCTGGATGATATTTACTTTTTCCATCAGATCCTCGCAACCCACATGTTGGCCCCTGGAAGTTTTATCCAGTATCTTAAATACTGGCCCATGCGTTATTAAAATAGCTGTGCTGGAAGGGATCAAATCCCAGTGCCTTTTAATTTCTTCACCACGGTGGCGGTTAAATGCCCAGTTGTAAAACCATGGTGAAATGGGCGAACCCCAAATGTGAATACCATTGATCGTAACACCGCTGTCATTGAGGTAGGTTATTCCTGCAGGTATTTTTGCTGCAATGATTTCAGCAGGAGTTCGCTCAAAATAAAAATCATGGTTACCTGCTATGAATATTTTATGTTGAAATTTTTGCTCAGCGAACCAATGCAGAAAATCATCAATTGCCGCTTCATCGCCTTTCATAGAAACATCGCCTGCATGGATCAATACATCACCTACGGGAAGCTGTAACCCTGCATGCCTGCCATGTGTATCCGAAATAGCGACAAATTTCACAACAATAGATTTTTGTAAATCAATGGTTCAGTTACTGCTCAAAGATGATAAAAATAGTAATTGCTTATTGGGCCAACAAATGCAGGCACTTTATCAAACTTTCTTCCCAGGCAGGAATATTTACATTAAAAGCCTGTTGAATTTTTGAAGTATCTAAAACAGAATAACCCGGGCGCTTGGCAGGCGTTGGGTATTGAGCAGATGGAATGGG
>CAXTPJ010000670.1:0-2646 GCA_964245855.1 uncultured Ferruginibacter sp.
TTCACCAAATGCTAAACTAAACCTGGTGTTTAAATTCGATAGTACACAGGTAAGGTTAAATGCTTTTGGTGTTCCCGTTACAGTGCCGCCAGGCCATGGTGGGCAATCGCCCCGCTTTAACAGCATGAGCGCCCATTATGCGGAGCTTACTCCTACTGCAACTACTTTATTAGGCAAAGGAACTGTGATTTACAGGGCGCCGGAAGTAACCACCGGCGGCACCAATGCCATTGATTTTTCAAAAGCAAATTTTGCCGGAAACAACGAAACTTTTTTAAGCATTCCTTTAAGCAGCGTTACGGCAGGTACTTATAATTACCTGAGGGTATCATTGGCTTACCAGAATTATAATGTGTTTGTAGATATTCCCGGTTACAGGATGGACGCCACTTTTGCATCCTTCATCGGCTTCAATACTTATGTATCAAGTTATAAGATCAAAGATTCTACCGTTACCGTTAATGCCAATAAATTGCAGGGTTACTGGGGCTTTGAAGCAAGCATTGCAAGCCTGCCGGGTTATGGATATGTAACAACAGGCCAGGCTTCCGGTACAACAGTCCCCAATCCTTTGTTTGCAACTTCGACAGTACCTGCCGGTTCCTGTGTTGTGACCGGTGCTTTTGCTGATCCGCTGGTAATTAGCGGAACAGAAACCGGCGATGTAACCGTTGAGGTTTCCTTATCGACCAACAAAAGTTTTGAATGGGCAGAAACAGATGGCAACAACCGATACAATCCTTTGCCGCCGAACAATGAGCAGGTGGTGGACATGGGGATAAGGGGGATGATTCCTAAAAAATTGTAATTCGTTTAGAAGTTTAGAGAGGTTTACTATATTAAAAAATCTTCGTTGAATTATAGTACTTACAAAATTGCCGGGCATTCATCATGTCCTGCAGTTTATATTTTTTAAGAAATTGAATCCTTACTTGTCAGATGGATTTCTTTTTCCTGTCGCTAATTTTTCGATGGTAGCTTCTAACCTGGCCATTTTAGTTTCTTCTTTTTTAGCGCTGTTGATCCAAACAATGTATTCCTTTTTGTTGGTGAACGAAAGCGTTTCAAAAAAACTGTTGGCTTTTTTGTTCTTGGCAAACAGGGTTTGCAACTCAGCCGGCGGAGTGATGGTCCTCGCTTCAAAATCTATCCCTTCTACTTCAACTGTATTCACTACCCGTTTAATGTCTTCTGCTTTTTTAAAACGCATAGCACACCAGACATTGTCCAGTGCAATAGAGCGTACACATTCCAACCCTAAGTTGGCAATGCATTCCCAGTTGCAATCCCTGGCAAGGTCGCTTACAATTTTAGAAGATACTTTTGGATAGGCGATCCACAATTTGGCATCCTTTGCCATGGCCGGCACCACATCTTTTAAAATATCTTTCAGTTGATTGTGGCTGATGGCGAATACCAAAGCAAAATCAATTTTCTTAACTTTTAAAAGAGGTGTAACATTTTTAGAGAAAGACAACTTAACAAACTGCTTTTCAATGGTAGAAGGCAGTCCCTGTATCAACAGGTTTTTCTCGTCTTTAATTTGCAATTTTTCAATAACTGATAATGACGGGGCAAGTACTTCCATAATATGAGTTTAAAAAGGATTGCAAAAGTAGCCTTTTTTTTGCGATAATTTCCAAAACAACTTAGCTAATGGACAATTGAGGTACTGTTTTTAACGAATAATGAATTTAAACCATAGCAATTGCAGCTTCACTTTAATAAACTAAACTCATTCAATTCGTTGACAAAACATTACAAATCAACAAATTAAAATTGCTTTACATCTATTGAAATACCGTTTTCTATTGGTTGAAAACAGGCCGCAACCTGTAGCCATCTTTTTTTAACAATTCTATCAGCCCCTTCTCTCCAACCAGGTGCCCGGCGCCCACTGCTACAAAAACACTTTCATTTTTCATGATAGCTTTTAGTTTGGTTACCCAGTCTTTGTTTCGTTTGTCCAGTAAAATATCCTGGTGTTCTTCCATTCCAAATTCTCCCTCGCTGAACAACTTTTCAATTGCCGCCAATTGCTGGCTTTTGTAAACCCGCACCATCGTATCAAAATACTTCTTATAAGACGCAATACTATCGATGTTTTTCAATAACTCTTTTGCCTGCTCTTTGTATGGAATACTGTCAAATACTGAAGCCTGGAATTCCATCGTTTCCAATCCTTTTATTTCCTTTTGTTGTGTTTTGGCCAGTTTCATCAACTCCTCTTCCACCCCGGTTACTGTTTTACAAGGCATCATTTTAGGATACAGCATGGCGACCAAAAAGAAAGGTTTGGTATTTTCCAAAAAACTTATCGGCATGTGCAGGCTGTCTTTAAAATAAGCAGCTACTTTATTGTACTCTTCCGGCGAATAAAGATCCTGTAGCCGTTTTCCATCTTTCATATTCATCAATAGCATGCCACCCATCAGTACCGAAGGATCATCCATGTCCAACTCCATATAAACCCTGTTTGCCCCCGATAGAGCTGTTTTTAAACCTTCACTGATATTGATATCGCTTTTGCACAACAAATGAAAAGTACCAAACAGGTAAGAGCTTTTTTTAAGCCCGTTACCACTCACTTCCCACAACAAACTGTTATTGTCTGGGTTAGTTTTTAAAACCGGCTTTGCGGGCTGG
>CAXTPJ010000671.1:0-2639 GCA_964245855.1 uncultured Ferruginibacter sp.
CCATCAATTGAGTAGACTTTAGCTTTGTTTGTATTTGCATTTTGTTTTAAAATGAGTATTTACTGCTGCTGCAGCATGAGTTGTGCTATTGATAGTACAATATCTTTCACTCAATAAGATTAATATTTATCGTATTACCAGGCATGAATCAGTCAGCAGAAAAAAATATCACGGAATTACTCCATCAGTCAAGTGGACTAACTATTGCTGATTTTATTCGTTTGCTTACAGAAAAATTCCCGGGGCAGGTCACGCTTTCTACCAGTTTTAGTTTTGAAGACCAGGCCATTACCCACCAGGTTTTATCCAACAAATTACCGGTTAAAATATTCACGTTGGATACGGGCCGTTTATTCGCAGAAACATACTCTGTTTGGAGCAGCACCAACGCTAACTATGGCACAAATGTTAAAGCTTATTATCCCCGCCAGGATACGCTGGAAAGTTTTATTGAAGCTAAAGGCCCCAATTCATTTTACGAATCGGTTGAGAACAGGAAGCAATGTTGTTTTATAAGAAAGGTTGAACCATTGCAGCGTGCATTAAAAGGCAATGCTGTCTGGATTACCGGCTTACGGGCAGAACATTCCGGCGATAGAAAAGATTTGCCGATAGTAGAATGGGACGAAGCAAACCAGGTAATAAAATACCATCCCTTGTTGCATTGGACAACAGAAGAAGTAAAACAGTATATCAAAGAGAATCATGTGCCTTACAATCCACTGCATGATAAAGGTTTTGTAAGTATTGGTTGTGCACCCTGTACAAGAGCCACCAGGCCGGGCGAAGATTTCAGGGCAGGCCGCTGGTGGTGGGAAGATGCAGATAAAAAAGAATGTGGCTTGCATGTGCATGAACCAAATCCTGCGCCGCATGAAGAAGTTTTTAAAGCATAAGCTTTAGTTATCAATTAAAAAATAAAGAGCGTTTTATAAAGAAATAAAGTAACAATGGCGAATGAAAATACGAGCAGGAGTTTAGATTATTTAGATCAACTGGAATCGGAATCCATTCATATTTTTCGTGAAGTGGCAGGGCAGTTTGAACGCCCTGCATTGTTGTTCTCCGGCGGCAAAGATTCTATCGTGCTGGTGCATTTGGCTTTGAAAGCATTTCGCCCGGGTAAGTTCCCTTTCCCATTGGTGCACATTGATACTGGCCATAATTTTAAGGAGGCCCTTGACTTTAGGGATGAACTGGCTAATAGCATTGGAGAGAAATTGATTGTACGAAAAGTCGAAGATACCATCAAAGCAAAAAGCCTTACAGAACAAAAAGGAAAGTTTGCCAGTCGCAATGCGTTGCAAACCTTTACACTGCTGGATACCATTGAAGAATTTAAGTTTGATGCCTGCATCGGTGGTGCAAGAAGGGACGAAGAAAAGGCGAGGGCGAAGGAAAGAATTTTTTCTGTAAGAGATGAGTTCGGGCAATGGGACCCCAAACTGCAACGGCCGGAATTGTGGAATACCTACAATGGAAAAATTCACAAAGGAGAAAATGTAAGGGTGTTCCCGATCAGCAATTGGACAGAACTGGATATTTGGAATTATATCAAAAGAAATAATATTAGCCTGCCCTCCATTTATTTTTCACATGACAGGGAAGTACTGGAATTTGAAGGGCAACTGGTGGCTACTTCTGAGTTTATCCGCATTGATGATAACGATACCATCAGCACCAAAAAGGTACGCTATAGAACCGTAGGTGACATGACCTGTACTGCAGCCGTAGAATCAAATGCCAGTAGTATTGATGATATCATCAAAGAAATTATTGCCACCAAAACAAGCGAACGTGGCGAAACAAGGATTGATGACCGGGTAAGCGAAGCAGCTATGGAAGACAGGAAGAAGGGAGGATATTTTTAATGGGCAATGGTCAATAGGCAATAGTCAATGGTTGGAGTTTTTAGCGAAGAAAAAGTAAATATTTTTCGCAGTGTCATTAAGCAGTATACTCAACTATGGGCAATGGACTATGGACAAAAAAATTAAGCATTCAACAGACTACAAACCAAACAATGGACATATTAAGATTTATAACAGCAGGAAGTGTAGATGATGGAAAAAGTACCTTGATTGGGCGGTTGTTGTACGACAGCAAGTCTATCATGATTGATCAGTTGGAGGCGATTGAAAAGCAAAGCAAGCACAAGGAAGACGGTGAAATTGACCTGGCCTTATTAACGGATGGATTGCGTGCTGAAAGAGAGCAGGGCATTACGATTGATGTGGCGTATAAATATTTCAGCACACCAAAACGCAAGTTTATTATTGCCGATGCTCCTGGGCATATCCAGTACACCCGCAACATGGTAACCGGTGCTTCCAATGCAGACCTGGCCATCATTTTAGTTGATGCAAGAAATGGCGTGGTAGAACAAACCAGGCGGCATTCTATTATTGCTTCGTTGCTGAACATTCCGCATGTGGTGGTGGCTATTAATAAAATGGATCTGGTAAATAATTCGCAGGATGTTTATAACAACATTGTGATTGACTATGCTAAAGTAGCTACCAAGCTGGGTTTGAAGGACATTACTTATATACCGATCAGTGCTATCAATGGTGATAATATTGTTGAGAAGTCAGCGAGTTTTCCGTGGTATGAAGGTGAATCGTTGCTGCACATTTTAG
>CAXTPJ010000672.1:0-2619 GCA_964245855.1 uncultured Ferruginibacter sp.
AGGTAGTATATTGAGATCTTTTATATTTAATGTACTGAAGTTGTTGTCCAAATTTTTTGAATCTCGCTGGCGCTGGCCTTTTAGGTATTGTGCTGATTTTAGTAACAACAAAGTTCACCAGGTCGTCTACATAATCATCTGCAGTTTCCTTAAAAGAAAAAATATTCTTTTTCTAAAAGTAATATCACCAAATCATCCAGGTAAGAAATTGCTTCTTCTGTAAAAAATTACACTGATCACTTTTTGTTTTTAAAATGATTGGCAATTGTTTTTTTTAATCTTTTTATTACTTCATCCCCGGAAACGCCTTCTTTCCACTTTTTCTCAAATTCATCTTCTTTTAGTGCACCCAATTGAATTAATGCTCCATTAAAAACATTACCATGCTTCTTCAAATCGATCGTTACAAACCGGTTTTCATTCTTAGCGTCTTTAATAAATTTTATTCCTGCTACGTTTACCATAACCCTGTTTTTAATCCGGTAAATTTACATTATTTACCGGGAAGCTTTTTTATAAAATTATCAACGCAGTCCGCTTAGTTTGGCACTACCATGGCGTATTCTACCTGTTCATCTGCCTGGTATATTTCCTTAATGTTCAGCTCCTGTTCGTACATAGAAACCATCTGGCAAAAGATGGTAATTTTTTCTTCGTAACTCACCGCTCTTGGATATTTATACTGCATAATAAAATTGTGCAGGTGGTGCCCGGAAGCAGCAAACCCACGTTTTATTTCTTCCAGGTCGATAAATATTTCTTCTTCAGTTTGTGGTAGTAAATCTGTGCTGGCAATACTGTCTGCCACCAGCATAGATGGTTTTTTTACCTGCTGCTGTTTGGAAGCTACCTTTTCTATGTGCTGCCTTCCTTCATCGGTATGCAAATAATCCAGCGATAATTTTAATGAATAGCTCGGCCTTGGTTCAAACAATACATCATTGCATTCATTCAATAAATGGGCAATGTTGGTTTTGGCTTTTAACTCAAACTGGTCTTTTAAATATTTTACCTGCTTTATTTTTTCCAATACCCTGCTCTGGTGTTTTACCTGGTTCAGGTATTCAATAATTTGTTTTTGCGTTTCAATCAGGTTGTGACGGCTTTCCGTTAACTGGCCACGCAATTGAGTTACCACCTGTTTTAATTCTTCATCCAGCGCAGTGGTAAAAAAAGTAACTTCTTCATCACTTGCCAAATGATCGGTTTGTTCTATCAATAAATAAATGGCCCGGCGCTTTTCATCAAATCCCTCCAGTTTGGCAATTTTAATATTGTAGTTGGGCTCTGTTTTAAAAGCGTTCTCAATATTACGGTTCAGGTCAATCACATTGCGTAGCGTAATGCGGCCAATTTTGCGGAGCGCTGCTTTTATTTGTTTCAGGTAACTGTAGCGGCGGTGCTCATTGTTTTCCTGCAGGTAATAATTTATGTATTGCTTTACCTGTTGTATGTTTTCATGAATGTAAGAAGTATTGATCTCTTCATTCACTTCCAGTACCTGCTCAAAAAATTGCTGAAACTGGTCGTCAATTTCAACATACGGCCCATTGCGGCGAAGGATGTGTTTGCTGATTAAAATTTCGATCTTGTCTTCTGCCAGTAGCTCTACCGCATCGTCGTACTTGTACATAAACGACTTACGTTTCTCAAACATTTCCACCAACAGTTCTTTCGCCCAGTTGAGGGTGTTGATCAGTTCTTTAAGCGACAGTATATATGACATTGGTATCCGGTACTTTTCAATAGTTCAACAAAAAACCCCAACAGGACTGCTGAGGATTGGTGGCGTGTTTCCACCTGATTTATCATGACCTTAAAAGAATTGATTATCAATACTTTTTAAACATCATCGTTTCATTTCTCCTCAAAAACCGCAATGCCATGTTTAATTTTGCGATGGCAAATGTATTGGTTTTTCAACTGAATTAAGCAGGTTTTATAAAATGGTATACCAGCATTTTGCATCGCTCAAAATTTCTTCTAAAAGCTAAATAAATTCTTCACTTTCAGGATATCTACAGTTTCATTTTTCAATTTTATTGAAACAAAAAAAATATTTATGAAAAAGAATTTATTGATGTCTGGAATGGCAGCGCTTGCATTTTTTAATGCTGCTGCCCAAAAAATTGATGCTGCCAAAGTGCCGGCTGTCGTGAAAAAAAGTTTCGAAAAAAAATATCCATCTATTACGCCAAATGGGAAATGGAAGATGGAAAATATGAAGCCGGTTTTAAACAAAGCGGCACATCCATTTCTGTTTTAATTAATGCCGCAGGAACCATCACCGAAACTGAAACAGATATTTAAACAAAGTGAACTGCCGACTGCTGTTGTGGTTTATATCAAAGATCATTACAAAGGAAAATCAATTAAAGAAAGTGCAAAGATTGTTAAGCAGGATGGCACAACCACATTTGAAGCAGAGGTTGATGGCAAAGATGTACTTTTTAATGAGCAGGGTACATTTTTAAAAGAAGTGAAAGATTAAGTTGGTTCAGGGGTTATGGTTAAAGGGATGTAATTTTTTACATCCTTTTTTATTAATTAACTCAAGTTGCTAATTAAAAGAACATCGGATAAAGAATACTTTTGAGTTACGACACATAAAAATCTCTT
>CAXTPJ010000673.1:0-2600 GCA_964245855.1 uncultured Ferruginibacter sp.
TGAAGAAAAGAACTATGTGTTTTTTCTTCAAAAATTTGACCACTACCTTTCTTCTTTAGTTGATGTTTATGCCTATTGTTTATGCCCAATCATTTTCACTTTTTAATAAAGATCAAGGAAGCAGAAACATCTGAAGTATTAATTGCTCCTGAAAACTTTTCAGGCAGTAAAAAATTGAATCCCTTGGAAAAAGCATTTAAAGCCTTTTTTATCGTATGCAGAAAGCATTACTAAAGCATATAATCGAACAGGAAGTTTATTTCAGTCAAAATTTAAAAAGGAGGAAATAAACGAAAACAGTTATTTTACACAAATCATTCAATACATACACTTCAACCATATCAAGGCTAAAATATGCGGCAACTATGCTGCTTACAAATACAGTTCTTACAATGCCATTGTTGGCAATGGTTCAACTAAAGTAAAAAAGGGAAGAAGTTTTAGAATGGTTTGGCAATAAACAAATTTTCATAAAAATACATGCTGAAAGAAAATTTGATTTTGAAAAGATGGAACAATTTATTTGTCTTAAAAATACTGTTTAACCAGACTTCCGAAGTTTTTGAAACTTTGGAAGTCTTCACCCGCTTCGAAATCCAACACTTATTTTTTATCTTTCTAAAAATAACTGCTTATGAACCGGAATATTTTTTTTGTGCTCATCTCCATCCTTGTACTGGCTGCATTTGGTTTTCGCTATGCAGCAGAAAAAAGGAACCAGCCGCTGCAAGTGGTTTCAAGAGAAGTTGTATTAAAAAATAAACTCATAATCCAATGCTCACCGGATTGGGGCTATTTAGATGCTGATAGTCTTGCCAATGGAATCGGTGTGTTACCAGGCTGGGGCAATTACCATTGGAATATTGCCACCAAAAGCGACAGCGCTCTTTTATATTTCAACCAGGGCATCAACCTGTATTATGCGTTTCACATTATTGAATCAATGGCGTCTTTTAAAAAAGCACAGCAGTTTGATCCTGCCAATGCCATGATCTATTGGGGACAGGCGTTGGCTTATGGCCCAAACATCAACGACTACATATATGCAGCAACTCCTGAAGCTTTTGCGGCTGCACAAAAAGCCACCAGCCTGATGGGCAATTGTTCTGCAAAAGAAAAAGCGCTCATCACAGCAATGGCAACAAGGTACACGCAGGATACAACTGTGAGCAGGGCAACCCTCAATGAATTGTACACCGATGCCATGAAAAATAACCAGGCGACATTCGGCGATGATGCAGATATCAATACCCTGTACGCCGATGCCATCATGCTGCAACATCCCTGGGATTACTGGAAACACAACGGCGAGGCACAGCCATGGACAACAACCATTCTTACAACGCTGGAAAAGGTACTGGCCAACTACCCGGAACATCCCGGCGCCAACCATTATTATATTCACTCCATAGAGGCCAGTGGCAACCCGGAACGGGCTTTGGCGAGTGCCGACAGGCTTGGTAAATTGATGCCCGGCGTATCGCACATGGTACACATGCCTTCGCACATTTACATCCGCAGTGGAAATTATAAGCAGGGAAGTTTTGTAAATGAGCAATCGGTAAAAGGATACAACACTTACCTCAACCTGTATCCCGATGTACAAAACAATGTGCCGCTGTACCTCATTCACAACCTGCACATGCAAAGCGCCTGCGCCATGATGAACGCAGACTATGCCTACAGCAATAAAAGTTCTATGGCTGCCAGCACAAGCTTCGATACCAGTTTTCTTTCTATGCCTGCTCCCTGGGGAACATTTGCACAATATGTTTACATGACGCCGTGGATCAGCAACATCCGTTTTGGTAAATGGGATAATGTAATAGCTACAGAAAAACCCAATGATCATCACACTTATTCAATCGTATTATGGCATTGGGCAAAGGGCATTGCGTTTGCTGAACAAAACAAATTAGCAAATGCAGTTGCAGAGTTAACAGCCATGCAGGATAAAATGAAAGCGGCGGACCTGCTGGTACGCATGGAACCATTCAATGCGCCGGCTGATGCAGCAAAGGTAGCAGCCAATATTTTAGCAGGTATCATTGCCGGTAAAGAGAACAATTTTACCAAAGCCATTCAATTATTAACAGCAGCCGTTGCAATGGAAGATGCATTGATATACAACGAACCGAGGGATTGGCTATTGCCTGCCAGGCAATACCTTGGCGCCGCTTTATTAAAAGCCGGACAGTCAGCAAAAGCCGGTTTAGTTTTTAAAGAAGACCTCAAACAAAATCCGCACAATCACTGGGCACTGGATGGTTTGTACCGGGCATTGCTGCAACAGAAAAAAGTAACGGAAGCTGCAGAGGTTAAAAAACAATTTGACAAAGCATTTGATGGCGCAGACATTACTCCAGGCGTTGCTGCATTTTGATGTTGAAATGGATATTTACACCAGGTACAAACTCGTTAAGATGCAGTTGCTCCATCTGCCGCATTGGGTGAAAACCCCAACATGGCTGCTACGTCTTTATCTTTTAATACCTGCTCAAAAATATGCAGTCCGAGTTTTCTGTAACTGTCAAATTGCTCTTCATCAAAAAACTGGTCTGCAGTGGTTTGGTGCGGGAAGGTTGGGTGTTTGCCGGCAT
>CAXTPJ010000674.1:0-2576 GCA_964245855.1 uncultured Ferruginibacter sp.
TCCAGGTGCATGCCCCGGTATTTAAAACGGGGTGCATCTTTAATGGTACATACAAGCAACACAACTTGTTTCTTTCCATTTTTTTTTTTTTTTTGTTTCAGTTTTTCAAACGCATAAGCCATTCCTTTTGCAGTGGCGGAAGTAGTAATGTTGAGTGAAGTGATCTTAATTTCATAACCTTCATTTTCCGGTTCATCAACCGAAAGGTTCAGGAAAATTTCTGTCGGTAAACCATAACTGTGCGTATCGCCATCAACAAATTTTTTAAAACCATACTGCTTTTTCAAAAACGCTTTAAACAATGCCACACCACCATCTCCCGGCTCAATATCAGCATTGATGATAAAACCAAGCGGTTGTTTCATCACTAAATTTCCTTTGCCCATCTTTATTTCCACAGGCATTGGTATTACATTTAAGGCAGGTTGAGCCATTGCATCCACACCAACCAGCATCAATAAAAGGGTTACAATTCTTTTCATATAATCACTTAACTTATCATTGATAAAATATGGATCTTGTTACCAGCAGCAGAAACTTTGGTCATCATCGTTGTGTCACTCACTTGTACTGTTGTTAATACAGCATCTTAAATTCCCCTGTGGGTTAGTTACTAAACCACTAAACCCTAAACTTCTAAACTCAATATCATTTCATCACCGGTAAGACAAATTTGCTCTGGTTACTCATGTCATGATAAATTTTGATACTGGCTTTTTGGAAATCCTTATCATCGCAATGATAGATATCTGTAAAAGTTTGTGGGTTACGGTCTGCAATCGGGAACCAACTGCTCTGCACCTGTATCATAATTTTATGGCCTTTCTTAAAAGTATGTGCCACATCAGGCAACGTATATTTTACCGTGGTAATCGCACTCGGAACAAATGGTTCCGGCTTTTCAAAACTGTTGCGGAACTTGCCCCGCATAATCTCACCCCTCACCAGCATTTGATAGCCGCCCATGGGGTAGTCCTTACCGTTACCTTTGCCCATCAAACTATCATTGTAAGTAAAATCATCGGGAAAAACATCGATCAACTTTACTACAAAATCCGCATCCGTAGTGGAAATACTTACTTTCAAATCGGCCACCAGCGGGCCAGCCAGCGTTACATCTTCATTTAAAACAGCAGAAGAAAAGCTAACCACGTCCGGCCTGCGACTGGCAAAGCGCTGGTCATCTGTCATGTATTCCCGGGTTCTTCCCAAATGAACATCTTCGGTGTAAGGAACGGGGTGAGATGGATCGCTGATGTATTCAGAAAAGGCTGCTGGGCGTTTGCTCCTGTCTTCCGGTTTTATTTTGGCTGCAGGGTTATCAAAAGATAAACTGCCATCCCATCTAACATACAGGTTTTTTGTTTCGATGTTTTCCGGTGGCCAGGTATTCAACCGTCTCCACTCATTTTCGCCACTGAAGAAAATATTGGCTTCCGGTATATCACGAACAGTGCCTTTCAATTTCAAATAAAAATTAAAGAAAGGTATTTCTATGTTCTTCTGATAGTATTCACTGGTGCGGCTTCCAAAACGAACATTGCCCAAAAAACTTCCATCTCCACGGCCACCCCAACCTCCATGAAACCAGGGGCCCATTACCAGGCGGTTATCGGTATTTTTACTCCTGGCTTCAATGGCTTTGTACAACTCCCAGGCGCCAAAACAATCTTCTGCATCAAACAAACCACCAACAATCAACATGGCAGGTTTTACACCCGTAACAAAATTTCTTGGGTTCCTTGCTTTCCACCAGGCATCAAGGTTTGGATGGTTCATCAGGTCTTTCCAGAACGCAATGCTGTCGCCCATTAAAGCAGTAAAATTTTTGATGGCGCCTGTCTTTAAATAAAAATCATAATTGTCTTGTGACGGTATTTTATAGCCCTGCGGCCCAACGGTTGTAGGTACCGGCCTTGGCTTGCCAAAACCACTGTAAAAACTAAATCCATCCATCAGCATAAAAACACCATTGTGATGAAAGTCATCTCCCATAAACCAATCGGTAACCGGTGCCTGCGGGCTTACCGCTTTCAATGCGGGATGGTTGCTCAAAGCAGCCATGGTACTGTAAAAACCGGGATAAGAGATACCAAACACACCCACCCTTTTATTGTTGGAAGCAATATTATTTGTCATCCATTCAATGGCATCATACGTATCGCTGGCTTCGTCAATTTCTTTATCTTTTTTATTAGGATTAAAAGGGCGTACATCTTCAAAAGTACCTTCACTCATCCATCTTCCCCTCACATCCTGAATGGCAATAATGTAGCCCTCTTTTAAATAGTTGATCCAGTAAGATGCATACAATCTTGGATTGAATTTGTCTTCGCCATAAGGGGTGCAGGAGTAGGGGGTACGGTTCATCAAAATAGGATGCCTTATACTACTGTCTTTAGGTATGTACAAAGCTGTAAACAGTTTAACACCATCTCTCATCGGTATCATTTTCTCTACCTTATAATAGTTCTCTCTTACCCATATCGAATCTGTATTTTGTGCTTTTACACCAATTGCACACAGCAGGAAGAAACTGAATGATATTAAATATTTTTGCATTTTCTACTTATTTG
>CAXTPJ010000675.1:0-2572 GCA_964245855.1 uncultured Ferruginibacter sp.
CGTTACCACATTTTTTCCATCCAGGCGGGCAAAACTTTCTGCATCTTTGGTGGTGTCTTTAATAATGGCAATATCTTTCAAATAGATCGGCGAACCTGCTGTATTGCGGATCAGTACTTTTTCAATATCGTACGACGTATGAAACTGCCCCTTCAGTTGAAGGTTACGTTTCATGGTTCCCACATCCAACAGACCACCGGAAATATCCTGGTTTTCCCTTGATACGGCGTTGGCAATATCATCAAATGTTACACCGGCAGTCTGCATACGGAAATTATCCACGTTAATCTGGAATTCCCTTTCCGGTGCACCTACAATATCAATACGGTTAATCTGTGTAAGGTCTTCCAGTTTGTCTTTTAAGTCATCGGCAAATTTTTTCAGCCGCACCATGTCATAATCGCCACTCAGGTTTACATACATGATCGGCTGGTCGCTCAGGTTAACTTCCAAAGCAGTTGGTTCCTGCGTTAAATCGGTTGGCAGGTCCTGCTTGGCTTTATCAATCGCATCTTTTACTTTTTGCAGGGCGATATCTGTTTTTACTTCTGTATCAAACTCCACAATAATGGCCGAATAATCCTGCTGCGATGTACTGGTAAACTTTTTAATCTTGGCCCCGGTAATGCCTTTGATCTGTTTTTCAATGGGCCTTGTTACCAGGTTCTCCATATCCTTTGGAGAGTTACCGGTATAAATAGTAGATACATAAATGGTCGGTATCACAATATCCGGAAACTGCTCTTTGGGCAGCGTCATAAATTGGAAAAGCCCTGCCAGCGTTACAAACAACATCATCAGGTAAACCGATGTTTTGTTTTTGATCGACCACGAAGTGGGTTTAAATTCTTTAAACTTTTCCTGAATATTTTCTAATGCACTCATATAATTAGTTTGTCTGTTTGCCGTAGGCATCAAGGCGATGAGATGGTTCATTTTATTTTTTGGGTCCGGGCTGTTGTACTAATGGCAACATCGTTGCGTCGCACTCTTGTACAGCATACCTTTACTCAACTTGCAACATGGTTATTTAGTAGTCAGCAACTGGCCTTCATACAGGCTTCCAAATCCTTCAGTGATCAATACATCACCAGCTTTTAAACCGTTTTTAATTTCCAGTAAATCTCCGTTCAACATGCCGATGGCAACCGGTTTTTTTCTTGCTATCAGTTTACCATTTTCTGTGCTGGCCACCAGTACATATTTTCCTTTCTCATCATTCTGTAAAGTCTTTAATGGAATGGCAATGGTAGCGGGTGCACTGTAATCTTTGATTTTTATCAACGCTATCTGGTTTGGTTTAAGAACCGGGTCAGATGGCAATTTTGCTTCCACCACAAAACCACGGTTGATCGCATCAATAGAAGCACCTACAAAACTTAATGTGGTGTTGTAACTTTTGTTGATATCCAGCATCTGTACAACCACGGCGCTTCCCTGGCCAACATTGCCTAAATAATTTTCAGGTATATTGCTTACCGCTTTTAAAGTAGAGTTATTTACAATTTTTATCTGCTGCACACCTTGTGCTGTAACACCTGAAAAAGTTTCTCCCACACGGATGTTCACATCATCTGCCACGCCACTTACATTGCTGTACACATTGGAAGTGTTCAATTGCTCCATTGCTGATTTCACGCCTTCCTGGCCAGATTTCAATTGTTCTTCTAAATTGGCCACATTGTTTTTAGCAGTGATTAGTTGTACTTCGGTACCGATCTTTTGATCCCACAAATTTTGCTGGCGCTGTGCAATGTTTTTTGCATAGTTCAGTTGCGAAGTAATAACACCCAGGTTTTGTTTGGCAGCAGCAACGCCCTGCCTGGCAATGGCATCATCTAACTTTAATAATAACTGCCCTTTTTTTACCAGTTGGCCTTTTTTTACCAAAACTTCTTTTACCTGGGAAGGCGCACCTCTTGGACTGATATAACTGATATTTTCAGATTCTACTTTGCCCTGCAATTCTATATAGTGAGCAAAATCAGTAACAGCCAATGTTTGCAATGCAACCAATTTTTCTTTGGGAGCATTACCAGCACTGGTATCCAGCTTGTTGATGTCTTTCTCAAGGCTACCGATTTGTCCGTCCAGTTTCTCTTTATCCTTTTTTAATTTTTCCAGTGCTGCTTTCTTATCGTTCAGTGCAGCATTGTCTTCTTTTTTACTGCCACCGCAAGCCGATAGCATGATGACCGCCACAGCGCCTGTTAAAAAATATTGTTTCATGTTTTTCGTGTTATATAGTTGATTAAGCATAATTAAATTTTGTAAAGGATTATAACTTTCCGGTTGCTTTTAAGAAATCTGTTTTTGCAATAATGGCATCATACAAAGAGTTGATATAATTGGTTTGTGCTGTTTTCAGGTCTGTCTGTGCAGTGTTGATCTCTGTTGCAGAGCCTGTTCCCACTTCATATTTTTTCTTAGTTTGTTCATACACCAGTTCAGCCAAAGCCATGTTTTTCTTTTGATAATCCATAGTAGCAATGGCAGTTAAAAAATTGTTTTTTGCCGTGGCCACATCATTATCGATAATGTTTTTATAATTCTCCAGCGTGTTGGTAGATTG
>CAXTPJ010000676.1:0-2567 GCA_964245855.1 uncultured Ferruginibacter sp.
ATTGTCATTAACTTAACCAATGCAGGGTTTGCATCGCCATACAATCCGAGGCCCGTGCAGTTACTGCTGCGAAACAAAACCACGGGTGCAATAACAAAATTTGATTTGGCTATTGATATCAGGAAGTGGTTCAGCGGAACAATTAAACTGGAGCAATCGCTTACATTGCCCACTGGGATTGCCAAAGGTGAATACGAACTGTTGTTGAACATGCCTGATAAGTATGCAACTGTCAGCAACCGTTCAGAATATGCGATCCGTTTGGCTAACCAGGGTGTATGGGAAGAAGCAACGGGTTACAATAAGTTGAACCATGTGTTGGTGGTTGAATGATGAGTTGTTGTATGTTTTCTTTACAAGTTATTGCTTTATTAAAAACATATCTCTTTTGTTGAGTTAAGATGTTCTCCTTCTTGGTGGTATATTTATGTTGTCAATAGCAATAGTGGTTATACCATAAGAATGATTGAAGCCAGTACTCAGTATCATATTGAGTACATCTTTGGTTGCCATTTATTTTCATTTGAAAATATGTTGCAAAGGCAATCAGTAGTTTTATGCATTCATCAAGATTACAATACGACCAACCTGCAGCAAAAGATTTTGAAAGATTTTATGCGATACATGCTGATCCGGAAAACAACCTTTTTAATCCTGCCGGCGCCATGGACAGGCCAACTGCAGTAACAGCATTCGACAGGTTGCTGCAACACTGGAACGAACATGGTTTTGGCCCATGGGCAATAAAATTAATCGGATCAGAAACCATCATGGGCTTTGGCGGCTTATCTTTTCGCATGTATGGAGAAGCATTAAAATTAAATGTTGGCTACCGCTTTGATAAAGCTTTTTGGGGATATGGTTATGCAACAGAATTGTTGGTGTACACCATTAATTATGGATTCAACACGTTGCAGAAAGGTCAACTGTTTGCCATTGTAAGGCCAACTCATATTGCATCTATCAAAGTATTGGAAAAATGTGCCATGCAATTAACCGGTACTTTGGATGATGTGCCGGGACAGGACCACAGCCTTGTTTATTCTATTGAAAAATAATTGTATTTATCCTTCCTCAAATTATTGCTATGTTTAATTACTAACCCGCAATGTTTAAAAGCAATATGAACTACAAGAAATAAATTATACTGCAAAGTTCAATTATTTATCTGCCTGTTATAATATTGCAGCAGTTTTAAACCAGTAATAATTTTTCGAAATGATGAAGAAGATAATTTCCGTTTGTTTATTCGTGTTTGCCTGCTTGTTAGTAAACGCTCAAAACAACTTGCAATTTAACCGTGCAGTTATTTTAAGGGGTGATTCTGTTTCCACTTGCTCTTCGGGTTGTGCAGATACTATTTTATTCCAGTCGTTCACAGTTCCGCAAAATAAAGTGTTGAAGATAGAAAGCATCAACTATATCGCCGGTAACTACTACTTGTTTTTAGACAGGACTCCCTTCACCAGGACGGCGAGCAATATACCCAGCACCTTTCCTATCTGGTTGCCAGCCGGTACTTATTCCATTTATTTTGGCACTTACAATACCACCAATTCTTCCTCTGGCCAGTACGCTTACCTGTTATCTGCCCTGGAATTTAATATAATCCAGTAAAGGTTCATTTAATAATTTGTAAGCAACATTACTCAGGTAAAGTTTTTTATCTTTAAACCAGATAAAAAATACCATGCAGCACAACGCACTGTCCATACGTCCATTCATCGGCGCTCAAAATTTTGATGTAAGCCGCAGCTTTTATCGTGACCTTGGTTTTGAAGAAACGGTATTGTCACCGGATATGTCAGTGTTCAAGGCGCTATCCATTGCTTTTTATTTGCAGGCTGCTTATGTGAAAGACTGGATAGACAATACCATGATCTTTGTAGAGGTAGATGATACCGAACGTTATTTCAGCGAACTGCAAGCCTTGAATTTGCCGGAAAAATATAATGGTGTAAAGCTTACACCAATCCGGTACGAAGCATGGGGCAAAGAATGTTTTCTTCATGATCCTTCAGGTGTACTTTGGCACTTTGGAGAATTTTCGAAATGATTTTTTTTGCCACGAATGCACGAATTGCCACGAATAAAAAATTTGGATATGTCTGCCAAGACTTCCGAAGTTTTACAAACTTCTGAAATATAGGAACACCAACCCAGTCAGCGGTTGAAAACCCTGACGGCAGTTGAAGGGAAACTCTGTTACTTTTTTAATGTTTGGCCACGAATGCACGAATTGGCATGAATGAAGAATGTGGATACCTGTTACCAAGACTTCCAAAGTTTTTAAAATTTCTGAAGTCTGATCGATCGTAAGGTTGAATGACTAAAAACAATTGAAAATAGAAGAAGTACGCCAACCCCGTCAGCGGTTGAAACTAAAGGCGGTTGAAGGAGAAGCCCTGTTTACTTTTTTATTGTTCGCCACAAATTGGCACCAATGGAAAATGGATACATGCAGCCAAAACTTTAGAACCCTGAGGGAGAATATGTATGTTGTTGCTGCCATGAAATACTGAAGATGAACGGAGCGTCGCCAATGCTGCTGCTATGAAAAACAACTG
>CAXTPJ010000677.1:0-2565 GCA_964245855.1 uncultured Ferruginibacter sp.
ATGCCTGGTAGTACATTCGTTGTAATTAAAAGATTTATGAAATGATGAAAGCAATCAGTGTTTTTCTATTAGCCATTACTATGTTAAACGGCAATGCTCAACCCGTAAAAGATCATGGGCCATTGAAAGTTGTCGGCACGCAATTGACCGATGCACATGGAAAGCCCGTGGTGCTGAATGGAATGAGTTTTGGCTGGAGTTGTTTTCACCCAAGATTTTATACAACAGGGGCGGTGCATACTTTGGCGAAAGACTGGAACTGCAGTGTGGTAAGGGCTGCAATGGGCATTGAACCCGACAACGGTTACATGCAGGATACTGCCGCATCAATGAAACTGGTTACCACTGTGGTAGATGCTGCCATTAAGGAAGGTGTTTATGTCATTATCGACTGGCATTGCCATAACATTAAATTAAAAGAAGCCCGGGCATTTTTTAAAACAATGGCTACTAAATACCACGGCTACCCGAATATTATTTATGAATTGTTCAATGAACCCGATTACGAAACCTGGCCAGAGGTAAAAGCATATTCAATCGATCTCATCCATACCATCAGGGCCATTGATCCCGATAATGTCATATTGATTGGATCGCCCCGTTGGGACCAGGACGTTAACCTGCCTGCGGATGATCCTGTTACCGGTTACAATAACCTGATGTACACCATGCACTTTTATGCAGCCACGCACAAGCAATGGTTAAGAGATAAAACGGATGCAGCCATTGCTAAAGGTTTGCCCATTTTTATTTCCGAATCAGCGGGCATGGAAGCTACCGGAGATGGTAAGCTGGATGATGCTGAATGGGAGAAATACATCAATTGGATGAAAGATAAAAAGTTGAGTTGGGTAACCTGGTCTGTGTCTGATAAAGACGAAAGTTGTTCTGTACTCAAAAAGTCTGCATCCGGTAATGGTGGCTGGAAAGATACAGACCTGAAAGAATCAGGTTTAAGGACAAGGGCTTATTTGCGGAAGAAATAATGTATCGGGTCAATAGATAAATGCATCGATACAAAGCTTGTTTATTTTTAACATTATGAGAAGAAAAAATATCCTGTTGGTTTTTATAATTTTCTGTTGCCAACTGGTACAGGCGCAATCATCTTTTGTAACTGTAAAAGGGCACCAGTTTATGTTGCAGGGCAAACCTTATTATTACGTTGGTACCAATTATTGGTATGGTGGTTTTTTAGCCCTGGTGAAAGATCCGTTGAGGGGTAAGCAACGGCTGTTAAAGGAATTGGATTTTTTGCATGCAAAGGGCATTGATAATTTGCGTGTACTCGCCGGCGTTGAAGGTACCGGTAAAGTGAATGGGGTAAACCGTGTATCGCCCACCTTACAACCAACACAGGGCGTATTTGATACCGCTGTGCTAAAAGGACTTGATTTTTTATTGGTTGAAATGGGTAAACGCAACATGAAAGGAGTGGTCTATTTAAGCAACAACTGGGAATGGTCGGGCGGCTTTTTGCAATACCTCAACTGGAATGGATTATTACCCGACAGCATCATGCGGCGTAAATTAACCTGGGATGAGAACCGGGATATTGTTAGCCAGTTTTACAGTTGCGGCCGCTGCAAAGCGGCGTATTATGAACAATTGAAACTAATTGTAAACAGGATCAACAGCATCACGAAGAAACCTTACATAAAAGACAATACCATTATGGCATGGGAACTGGCGAATGAACCGAGGCCGATGCGTGTGGCGGCAGTGCCAGCATGGAAACAATGGATCAATGAAGTGTCTACCTACATCCGGTCGGTTGATAAAAATCATTTGATAACTGCCGGCAACGAAGGGGCGCAGGGAAGTGAGGATGTGCCAACTTTTGAAGCGGCCCATGCTGCGAAAAATATTGATTACCTCACCATTCATATCTGGCCAAAGAACTGGGGATGGTTTAAAGATACTTCTATTGCAAAAAGTTTTGAGAATGTGGTGAACAACACCACTGATTACATCAACCAACATATTGCGGTGGCAGAGCGTTTACAAAAGCCACTGGTGATTGAAGAATTTGGCTTGCCGAGAGACCTGCATTCATTTGATCCTGCTTCCACCACTGCATTGCGCAATGATTATTACCGTTCTGTTTTTTCAATATGGAAACAAAGCCGTCAGCAAAATGCTGTTGTGGCCGGCTGCAATTTTTGGGGCTATGCCGGTATTGGTAAGGCCAATCCAAAAGGTAATTACTGGTGGAGCGAAGGCGATGATTACATGACCGATCCTTCACCTGAAGAGCAGGGTTTAAACAGTGTGTTTGATTCGGATAAAAGTACCTGGCAGATGATAAAGCATTTTACCGGCAAATAGTATAATAAGAAAATCCGATTCAATCCGTATCAATCAGTGTTATCCGTGTTTCCATTCAAGCATCAATGCTTAGTAAGGAAAAAATGCACAAGAGTCCCGCTAAAGACGGGATCGTTGGTGTGACGCAATGAAGTTGATAGCAGCACTG
The DNA here is from genome assembly GCA_964245855.1 of uncultured Ferruginibacter sp. Classification (GTDB taxonomy): domain Bacteria; phylum Bacteroidota; class Bacteroidia; order Chitinophagales; family Chitinophagaceae; genus Ferruginibacter. The sequence continues at coordinate 2,477 of CAXTPJ010000677.1, forward strand.
CAGCCCGGATCAAAAAATAATTAGTAAAAATATTTGATGACTTTTAAATGAAAGTTCTTGTCCCGGAGAAATTTTCACGGAACTCTTTT
>CAXTPJ010000678.1:0-2557 GCA_964245855.1 uncultured Ferruginibacter sp.
ACCACGGCAGTGACAACGATCCTTCTAACTTTTTTCTTTTGCCTGGCGGATAGCTTTTTCAAGGTTTTCCTGTTCTTCTTCCGTCAAAAATTCATCCTCTTTTGTTTCTGGTACAGCCTTGTTTTCCGTTACATAAGGAAATACCTCCTGCGTTAAGATCACCAATGTATTTTCATCTTCAATACTATCGATCAGGCGATGCAATTCCTCTTTCAATGCTTGTTTAGATTTCATGTTGTTATTTTTAGTGTGTCAGATCATTAGTTATATTCAATCAAATTTATTTTTGCCAGGGTGATCCTTGTGTCAAATAAGGTCAACAAGGTAATTGACTTTTTTTCATTGATCCGGTAGTAAAGCCGATTGTGTTTGGTCACTACTATTTTTCTTATTTGTGTACTTTTTTTGGATGGCGATCCTATCCAGGTTATGTCGCAATTACTAAAATTGTATCAAACAATTTTTCTGAAAAGCAATAGCAATCTTCAAATTCCACGCCACTTCTAAATAAGTGTTTACTTTTTCTACCTGGGTAAGAAAAATTTTGGTTGTAACTATTTTATATGCCATCTGCTGGTGGCTTTTAAAAAATCTTCCCAGCTTACTGTTTCTCCTGAATTTGCCTGGCGGATTGCTTCGCTTAATTCGGCTTCCTGAATTGGTGTAACTATTTCATCTTCATCCTCTTCTTGTGTGCGGGCTTCTATTGTTAAAGGAATGATATCTTCATTTAATACAGCAAGCGTATGTACATCATCAATATTGTCAATCAGGCGATGTAATTCATTTTTAATTTCCTGTTTTGTTTTCATACAAACGATTTTATCAAATTTACTAACATAAATCTGTATAATAAATTGATGTATCAAAATCCTTAAAATCACTCCCATTCAACTAAATCCACGCCCAGACAACTAACTTTGCTCCTTCAAAAAAAAATTTCAAACATGACCAAATTATCCGTCAACATAAATAAACTCGCTACCCTGCGCAACAGCCGTGGCGGCAACAATCCAGACCTGGTAAAAGCAGCCTTGGACATTGAACGTTTTGGTGCCGATGGCATCACCGTTCATCCCCGTCCTGATGAAAGGCATATCCGGTACCAGGATGTTTTCGACCTTAAAAAAGTGATTAAAACGGAACTGAACATTGAAGGCAATTGCCGGGAAGACAAGTTTATACAACTGGTGCTGGAAGCCAATCCTGCGCAGGTAACGTTGGTGCCGGATGCATTAGGACAAATCACTTCCAACCATGGCTGGGATACCATTGAACACAAGGATTACCTTACAGAAATGATCAGCATTTTTGCCAATGCCGGCATCCGCACTTCCATTTTTGTTGACCCTGATATTGCCATGGTAGCAGGTGCCGCCGCCACCGGAACCGACCGTATAGAACTGTACACAGAAGGCTATGCAAAAGAATATGCAGCAGGCAACCGGGAAGCAGGCATTGCAGCATACATTGCTGCTGCAGAAAAGGCAAACGAACTGGGCCTCGGCATCAACGGCGGCCATGATCTCGACCTGCATAATTTAAAGTATTTTGCAACGCATATCCCACGCCTCGTGGAAGTTTCAATCGGCCATGCATTAATTTGCGATGCCATTTATTTAGGATTGGAAAACACCGTGCAGTTGTATAAAAGGCAATTGCAGCAACAATAATATTTGTATGAAAAGAAGAATGACCATCATCCTGTTTTGCCTTGCTTCGCTTACGTTGATCAGTTGGGACAGGGAAAGTAAAGAACTGGCAAAAGAACATTTAAAAGACAAACCCGGCATCTCTTACTTGAATGATGGTTTCCGGTTGGAGTATGTTGAGAACACCGGCGCTGCACTAAGTTTGGGCGATGAACTGCCAAAGGCTGCCAGCCTCTGGTTGCTGAGCATTTTACCATTGGCATTACTTGCAGGATTATCCGGATATGTCATAAAAAAATCAGCTTCATTAAGCAGGATGCAATTGTTCGCATTCACCCTCATCATCGCCGGAGGCCTGGGAAATATTTTTGACCGCATTGTTTTCGACCGGCACGTTACCGATTTCATGATCATCAGTTTTAAGCAACTGCATACCGGCATTTTCAATTTTGCAGATGTATATGTCACCGCCGGAGCAATTTTGTTACTGCTGACTTTCAATCGTAAAAAAGAAGTGATGGATGCAGGCTAAATTGCAGCTACCTTTCGTTATAAACTGCCGCCAACGCTTTGCCAGCCTGCTTTTTAAAGTTTTTTTGAAAAGTGAACAAATCCCAAAACCAAAGGCGTTGCGCTACTTTCAATTCAAAGTGGTACGATTTTTTTTTGGCGCCCCTAATTTCTTCAAACTGGTATTGATATTTATCCGGCATGGTCATAGGCACCTGGCCGCCAAGTATTGCCCAAATCACAACTCCATCGCCACAAATTAAATTTCTTTTCAATTTTTCCAACCTGATTTTTTTTTTTTTTTTTTTTTCGCTGCTGATTTTATACAGGCCGGAGTATTCCAAAATCTTGTATTCTTTTTCCAGTGAAGAATTTATCACATATACCGTTTCAAT
>CAXTPJ010000679.1:0-2556 GCA_964245855.1 uncultured Ferruginibacter sp.
TATTGAAGGATGCGGCGATAGCTTTTGCAACATACTTACGCAACCCGTTTTCCCAACATCATTGTACGAGTCTGTCATCTGCCTCACCATGTTTACGATATTATGGCTTTGCAGGAACAAAATCACCACCCCCGGAAGGATGTTTTTTATTTTTATATTGTGCCTTGGCGTTGAAAGGTTTTTGATTGAATTCATTAAAGTAAACCAGCAACACTGCTTATTAAACATCTGCCTCACACAGGCGCAATACATTTCCTTTGTGTTTTGTTTAATGGGCATTGCAGGTTTGTTTTGGTTGAACCTAAAAAGGATACAGCATGGCTCAACAGTATCATAAATTAAATGCACTGCATGGAAAATTACAGCATTGTTATATTCATCATGGCACTCATGATCGGGCTTTCTGCCTTGGCAGAAAATATAAAGATACCCTACCCCATTTTGCTTATCATTGCCGGCATTGCAGTTGGTTTCACTCCATCGTTACCGGATATTGAACTCGACCCTGAGATTGTATTCCTTGTCTTTTTACCGCCACTGTTGTATGATGCAGCATTCAATATTTCGTTCCCAGATTTTAAAACAAACATCAATACCATTGGTACTTTGGCCATTTCACTGGTTTTCATCACAGCTTCGGGCATAGCCGTTATTGCACATTATTTAGTCCCGGGCATGAGCTGGCCACTCTCTTTTGTACTCGGTGCCATCCTTTCAGCAACAGATGCCGTGGCTGCCATGAGCATCACCAAAGGCCTCGGCATTTCGCATAAAACCAACACCATCCTCGAAGGCGAAAGTTTGGTGAACGATGCCTCTGCATTGGTGGCGTATCGTTTTGCCATCGCTGCCGTAACAGGTACCGCCTTTGTGTTTTGGAAAGCTTCTATAGATTTTGTTATATTAATGGCCGGCGGTTTTGGAATAGGCGTTGTCGTTAGCCAGGTGCTGGCATTTATTATCAAACGGGTACAGCACAACAGCCAGGTCACCATTGGCTTCATGTTGCTTATGCCTTTTGTTACTTACCTTGCTGCAGAAGCAGTGCATGTTTCCGGCGTAATTGCAGTGGTAGTGCTAGGCTTGGCCATTTCAAGGTTCAGTAAAAAAATCTTTCCTGAAAGCCTGAAACAGCAATCCAAATCCATCTGGGACATTATCATTTTTTTATTGAACGGGCTCATCTTTATCCTGATCGGCCTGCAATTTCCTTTTATCGTTAAAAGCATCCCAAAAGACAATCTATTACCGCTGATCGGCTATGGTTTTATCATCACCATCGCCGCTTTGCTGTTGCGGATGGCAAGGGTATTTTTACAACGCATCAACCTGCAAAAATCTTTTGAAAAAGGCAAAGGCCGCATTACCGAACACGCTTTGCTCGATCTTAAAAACAGCTTGATCATCAGTTGGTCGGGCATGCGGGGTATCGTATCATTGGCCATCGCAATCGGTATCCCGGTTACGCTGGAAGATGGCAGCCCGTTCCCCCAACGCAATACCATTCTCTTCATTTCGGTGGTAGTTGTTTTATTTACATTAATTGGGCAAGGACTAACACTTCCGCTACTGGTACGCTATTTAAAAGTAAATGAAAATCAATCCTGATAAGGTTTTGCTGAATTTCATCGTTATACAATATTCATTATTTTTTTTGTTAGCCAGCTTTAGTATTTCATATCGGCTGCACAGGCGTCGCACTCTTGTACAATTGTTTTTCATGGCATCTCTAGCCCGCTTACATAACAAGCCTGCACTTATTCAATCATAACTTTCTTCTTTGCACCTTTTTCTATCTTAGCGTTTTTGACTGTCCGAAAGATTAATTCTAACGGGAATTTATTCAGGCGGGCATGGAAAAAAAACAAACAGTAACTCATCTGAACCTTCTGAACCCTACACTTCCTAAACAAAAAATCTCCCCTTGCCCAATATCTCTTTATTTTAGCGTTTTGATTCACTACCAACAATGCTGTTAGAAAAATTTAAACAATATATTTCACAACACCAGTTGTTTTCACCTAAAGAGCGGCTACTCCTTGCCGTTAGTGGCGGTGTTGATTCTGTTGTACTCTGTGATCTCTGCAGCAAAGCCGGCTATGATTTCATTATTGCGCATTGCAATTTCCAATTAAGAAACGAAGCAAGCGAACGGGATGAAGCATTTGTAAAAGAACTTGCAAAAAAATATAGCGCAGCAATATGGGTTAAAAAATTTGACACCGCCACCATTGCAAAAGCAACAAAAAAATCAATTGAAACAACTGCACGGGAGTTGCGCTACGACTGGTTTTACGAACTGGCCGGCCAATTACAAATCAACAGCATTGTAACTGCACACCATGCAGACGATAACATTGAAACCGCCACCATGAATTTTTTTCGTGGTACCGGCATTGCAGGCATAAGAGGAATGCTGCCCAGACAGGGAAAGATCATGCGGCCATTGTTATTTGCCAGGAGAAATGAATTGGAAGTGTATATGAAAAAAAACGATCTTGAGTTTGTAAGCGACGCAACCAATTTTGAAAATAATTACACCCGCAATTTTTTTCG
>CAXTPJ010000680.1:0-2552 GCA_964245855.1 uncultured Ferruginibacter sp.
CATCAACTGATTCAAATAGTTGGCAATATGTATCCGATTTCAGATCCGGACATAAGACTTTATGTAGAAAGAATATTAAATGGTTTGAATACAGAACAGTTGCAGGATATCTTGTTAAGGAAGCACAGCTATGCAGAAAAAATAAAACAGAAAATAAAACAACATGCAAACAGGCATGCAGAAAAAGAATTCAGGAACTTAATAAAAATCAACAAAATAATTACTGAACCATCTTGGCGTTTTTCGGAGCAGATTGTTCCTGGGTTATTAGGAGCATCTATCAGTAAATCTTTGTATGAACGGGAAGGGCAGATGAATAATTTTGAAACTACTTTTATTACAAGTATTGCAAGTTTGTCAAACATACAATTTTGGCACCGTAACCTTGGCCGTGGAAAAGGTTTTGCAATCAATGGGTATAGCAGTAATCATTACCCAGATTTTATTGTTTATACAATATCGGGAAATATTATTATCATTGAAACAAAAGGTGGTGACAGGGATAACACAGACAGCGCCGCAAAATGCAGGCTGGGTAATGAATGGGCGAGGCTGGCCGGTAAAAAATATTATTACTTCATGGTATTTGAAAAAAATGAAATTGATGGTGCTTACAACTCAGAGTCTGCTAAAGAGTTGATAAGACAACTTTAAACTGCACACTTGATTAGTCACTTTTTTATTAACTTTAATAAAATTGACGTTATGAATACGAATGAGAAAAAAGCGGAAGTAATTGAATTACTAAATCAAACGAATGATACTGCTTTAATTGATGAAGTGTACGAAATTTTGCATCCGGAAAAAGCCATTAAACAAATATCTTCGAGTAACCTGCCTGGCGACCTAAAAGATAAAATAAATAAAGCTTTGACTGACTATGAAAGCGGTAATTACATCAGCCATGAAGAGATGAAACAAAAAGTTGAGCAATGGCTTACCAAATAATATGGACTGCCGAAGCTGACAATGATTTTCATTCCATACTTTTTTACCTGAAGGAAAATTGGTCTGGAAAAGTTGCTCAAAAGTTTGCGCTTAGCATAATGATAAGAATTGAGCTCCTCTCAAACATGCCTTATCAGCCAAGATTTACTTCGAAAGAAAATGTACAAATGGTTCCACTCGATAAAAAGAACGTACTCTTTTTTACAATTGATAAAAACAATCTTGTGCTGTTAAGTATCTATCCTTTTAAAAAAGATATTACTAAAAGCCAGTATTATTAGACAGGTTAATTCATCAACAAATCATCCCATGATCTGGCAAAAATATTTCTTCATCATCCAATCAATTGCCAGCCGCTACTTCATTCTTGCCCTTATCGCCACACTAATATTTTATGTTGCTTTTAAACGACAATGGCAGTTCAAAAAAATACAATCAGCTTTTCCTGAATCCAAAGATTTTGCAAGGGAAATAGGTTACTCTATCGGCAGCATGCTCATCTTTGGATTGATTGCCTATGCCATTTTAATTTATCCGCCCATTGCCAGCCATACGCTGGAATACCGGGACATTCACGCTTATAATTGGGCCTGGTATGGCTCAGCTTTCTTTATCATGCTGGTAGTGCATGATTCTTATTTTTACTGGACACACCGGCTGATGCACCATCCTAAACTTTTTAAATATTTTCACCTGGTGCATCATAAAAGCACCAATCCTTCACCCTGGGCGGCTTATGCTTTTCATCCGTTGGAAGCAATCGTAGAAGCCGGCATTTTACCGGTGCTTGTGTTTACTTTACCCCTGCACATCACCCACATTGTTATCTTCTTTTTCATTATGATTGTGTACAATGTGTACGGCCACCTCGGCTATGAACTATACCCGAAAGGTTTTAGTAAAAGCAGTGTTGGCAGGTTTATCAATACTTCTGTCAACCATAACCTGCACCACCAATATTTTAAAGGAAATTATGGTTTGTATTTTTTGTGGTGGGACAGGTGGATGGGCACCATCCGCAAAGATTACGACCAGCGTTTTGAAGAAGTAAAGAGCAGAAAACGTTCAAACAGCAAGGAATAATTTTGCCATCGATCAGCACAGCGCAATAGTTTTCTTATCTTTCCTTCATGCAGCAAAACTCTTTTTCCTATTCTGCACAGGTTTGGAAACGCCTTAAAAAAAACAAGGGCGCCCTGTTTGGGTTGGTGATTATTGCGCTGGCATTTTTAGTTGCCATATTTGGTTATGTTATTGCACCCGACAACTCTCCCAATGCCGATCTGCAAACCGTAGAAATACAAGCCATGCAACCCGGCTATTCACAAAAATTTTTGAAGTTAACCGAACGAAAATATTTTGATGGCTTTTGGATAGACCACCTGGTCAATGGCAAAAAAAATCACTACCAACTCATTCCCATGAGCGGCTACTACGTTCGTGGCGATAGCCTGTTCATCAACAAATACATCGACCAGGACACTTCTATTGTTCAATATTTTTCTATTGATCAATTGACGCAACATCAACCGGCAGCATTATCCAGTTATATCATCACAAAAAAATACTGGTTGGGTACCGATAAATTTGGGCGTGACATTTTA
>CAXTPJ010000681.1:0-2542 GCA_964245855.1 uncultured Ferruginibacter sp.
AACCTGCTCATTTCATCACATACTCATCTTTTAAAAATAGCACATGAAAAATTTTTCCCGCCGTTCGTTTTTGCAAAATATTGGGCTTGGTGCAGGCGCTTCCGCTGTGGCTTTGGCCATGCCTTCTTTTCTTCCATTGCCGGAAAATAACAACCGGTACCAGGGCAAAAAATTAAACATCGCATTGGTTGGGCTCGGCGTATATGCAGGTTACCTGGCTGAAGGTATTGCAGTATCTGAATATTGTAACCTGGCCGGTATTGTAACCGGCCATCCTGCCAAAGCAACGGAATGGAAAAAGAAATACCATATTGCTGATAAGAATATTTACAACTACGACAATTTTGATGAGATAAAAAACAATAAAGACATCGACCTTGTCTACATCGTTCTGCCCAACTCCATGCACAAAGAGTTTACGCTGCGTTCTGCCAAAGCCGGTAAGCATGTGATAACAGAAAAACCAATGGCCATTAATGCAGCCGATTGCGAAGAAATGATCAAAGCCTGCAAGGATGCGAATGTACAGTTGGCAGTCGGTTACCGCCTGCACTACGAACCATATAACATGGAAATAAAAAGGCTTGGACAGGAGAAAGTTTTCGGGCCGGTGAAGTTGATCGAAGTGTCATTGGGATATAAAAGCGCCGACCCATCTGAATGGCGGTTGCAAAAAGCACTGGCCGGCGGCGGGCCTTTAATGAACATCGGTATTTATTGTGTGCAGGCCGCACGGTATGTAACCGGCGAAGAACCCATTTCCGTAACAGCGCAATTTGGCCCTGTTACCAGCAAAGATATTTTTAAAGAAGTAGAAGAGTCGGTGAGTTGGCAATTACAATTTCCCGGCGGTACATTGGCTAACTCTGTAACCTCTTACAATTGCAGTGTTGACCGCTTTTTTGCATCGGCAGACAATGGTTTTTTTGAGTTGAGTCCTGCTATTAGTTATGGTCCTTTTAAAGGAAGGACCAGTAAAGGTGAACTGAAATTCCCGGTGATCAACCAGCAGGCAAAACAGGTAGATGAAATTGGAAAATTGATATTGGCCAATCAACCGTTGCCATTGCATATTGCAGGCGAAGAAGGATTAAAGGATATGAAAGTGATTGATGCAATTTATAAATCAGCCAGTACAGGACAAAAGATACTGCTTGGTTAAGCTACTATTTTCAATACTACCGGTGCCGCTTATACGAGCAGAAAAAAGCTGCCATGAAATGCCAAAAGTATAAGTGAGTGACACAACAATGTTGAATAAAGTATCAACTGCTGGTAAACAAATTGAATTGATAAAAGGCATGAATAAAAAAAGGGGCTGGCAAAGCCAACACCCCAAAGTGTTTAACGAAACTACTCTTTAAAACCACTTGTACAATCAATTACGATTAATGCAGTGTTAACGGTTTCTAAAAGAATTATATTATCATTACATTAAAATAAATTTATGGGCTACCTGTTTTTGCTGTTAACCATATTGAGCGAAAGTGCTGCAGTAATTTGCATGAAATTATCTGACGGCTTTCATAACAAAGGATACGCTGCCATCGCTATCATTACTTACGCCATGAGCTTTACCTTTTTGACTATATGCTTAAAAACACTCAGCGCAGGAATTGCCAATGCAATTTGGGCAGGCAGTAGTGCAGTATTGGTAGCAGTGTTAGGTATATTTATTTTTCGTGAAAAATTATCTATTGTGCAGGGCATTTCATTATTGCTGATTGTTGCAGGGTTGATCGGTTTAAATTTAAAAAGTGGATCAGCCAGCTAATATCATCGGAGGAATTTATGGGTATTTATTTCCTCAGTTAAATTTTATTTCACCCCAATTTCATTTGATATTTCTTTCCAAATAATTTATGCGCCTTATATCCACCGCTTCTGCCATTTATTTCCTTTCGATCAATATTCTACAATTATTATTTACATAATTTTTTGATTTACAAAGGTTTTTAATGAATTGTGATTATCATATTTTTGACAGTGCCAACCTTTACGGGATTTTGCGGCATCATTTTAATAAAAACGAACAGAACAATAATATACCTCTAAATAGCGCACATGCTGAAAACAACAACGACAGAAAATGTAAAAACAAAAAGATCACTGCAAAAAAGCGTGACCGGTATTTCAGGTTTTGATGAAATTACGGAGGGCGGGCTTCCAAAAGGCAGGCCTACACTCGTTTGCGGCGAAGCAGGCTGTGGAAAAACCCTGTTTGCCATGGAATTTATCGTTCGTGGTGCAACGGAGTTTAACGAACCGGGTGTATTTGTGGCGTTTGAAGAAAAGGCAGAGGAACTGGCCACTAATGTTGCTTCGCTTGGCTTTGATTTAAAAAAACTGGCTGCTCAAAATAAATTAAGGATCGATTACGTACACATTGAAAGAAGCGAAATAGAAGAAACGGGAGAATACGATCTGGATGGTATTTTTATACGTTTAGGACATGCTATTGACAGTATCGGTGCGAAAAGAGTAGTACTGGATACTATTGAAAATCTTTTTGCAAGCCTTAGTAATCAAGCAATTATACGAG
>CAXTPJ010000682.1:0-2513 GCA_964245855.1 uncultured Ferruginibacter sp.
TCCAAAACTCATTCTCCACTTCACCTTCTTACTATTTATTTCTTCTCTTGTCATCATCCACAAAGTGTAATATTCTCCTTTCGCCCACTTGTTAACAAAGTTATCATAGTATTTACTGCCGGGGTTTCCGTTTTGTCCGCCCGGATACACGCCATAGGCCTCCGTTTGCGGCGTCAGGCTTACAATCATGCGCCAGCTTGGCCCATGGTCGTCCCTTGTTGCATTGATGCTGTAAGCACCACCGCCAACCGGCAACAGCGGACTATTGAACGGATCCAAATGTGTAAGGTGTTGTATCCGGGTACCTTTTATTTTTGCCCATTCCAATTTACCATCAGCTTCAATTTTTTTCAACTCAATAACCGATGCTTTAAAAGCTGCCGTAACATCATCGGCAAGGGTTTCTTTTTGAGGTGTTTCAATATTATCTATGAAATGGAAGACTGAATCTTTTAAGATGCCATCTAAAAAACTGCTGGCCAAAGGGCGCATCATTACTTTGGGCGCCTGCTTAAATTCATCATCCAGCACAACCGCCTGCAGGTTTCTCCACACTAAAGTAAATACGGTAGGACCTTTCGCAGTAGCTTCATTGTTTAGGTCCCAGTCTTTTAAAATAACCAGGTATTTTTTTTCAGTTTTATCCAGTGCATCTTCCCGAATATTTTTCAATATCACAGGTCTGGCCGTTTCTGCAAACACATCATAATTATTCGTTTGCAACGCCATCATATCTTCCGGCGAAATATTTTCCATGGCAGCCAATTTTTTATTGATGATGATACCACGGTACGGAGGATAATTCCTTCCCAAATAATAAGGATAAGCAGTATCAGCAGGCTTCTGATTGGCGCTGCTCACAAACCCTCTTACAGGGTTATATTGAAAAGGCGTTTCATCCATTGGTATCATGCCCTGCCACATAAAACTGCTATCTGTTCCGGGCATTACAAAATCACCCTGCCCTTTCCATTTTGCCGGCCAGTCACCCTGCGTACGAATGGCAATGTCTCCGTTCTTGCAGGCGAACGCAACATTCTGTCCCGGCGTATGCAGGTTCAGCACGGCGCTGCTGTAATCTTCATAACTGGTTGCCCTGTCCAGGTCTTTAAAAATTTTCAGTTCATTGCTGGGGTCATGGGCTGTCCAGCGAAGCGCATAATACTCACCGTTAGTACCTGCATGGCCGCTGAAACTTTTATCATACATCACCGGGCCAAATAAAGTATAGGCAACGGTATCAACATAATCCAAACTGTCTTTTACTTTTATCCTTTCTACCCTGAATTCCGTTGGCTTCCATTCGCCGGCAAACCAATACTCTTTGCGGGTGTCGTCTTTAAACTGGATCTTATAATAATCCTTTACGTCCCTTCCGCCGTTGGTAAAACCAAAAGCACAATGATCGTTATACCCAATGATAACACTGGGCGAACCGGGAAAGCTGGCGCCATAAGCGTTGAAGGTGGGCGTACTCAACTGTATCTCGAACCAGAGCGAAGGCAGGTTTAACCCAAGGTGTGGATCGTTGCATAAAATAGGTGCGCCATTCTTTGTTTTGGCGGCACTTACAGCCCAGTTGTTGCTGCCATTTTCCCTGTCCGGGTTGGTATGGTTCAATGCCAGCAGGTTTTTATTATTGAAATAAACGGAATCTGCATTTGCCGGCGCCTGCACATTTATTTTCGGCGCTGCATATACCGTGCCTTTAGGAACAATAGGATCAAGCGAATGCTGTATAGCCGGGTACAACAAATCAAAATCTTCTTTACTGAAATAGTTTTTCGCATTCGTCATTTCAAAATCATCATCTGCCCCGGCCAGTTCATAACTCATGTATTTTAAAAACAAGGCCGTTTTTAAATTGCTCCAGGGTTCCGGTTTATTGCCGCTGAGCTTGTATTCCAATGGCAGTTTACTGTCTGTTAAAGAATTGATCCACGCATTTACACCTGCCGTGTATGCATCGCACATGGCCTTGGTCACCGTATCTTTTTCCATTTCATTCAGCGACCTTTCTGCGGCATATCCCATCCCCATGCGCCTGAACTCACGGTCATGCATCAACGCTTTTTGTCCAAGTAGTTCACTTGCCCTTCCGGCGGCAGCCAGTGTTTGTATCTGCATCTGCCATAGCCGGAATTTGGCGTGTAGATAACCCTGTACAAAATATACATCGTTTTCCTGTTCTGCAAAAACATGCGGTACCAGGCGGTCATCAAGGTACACATTCACTTTGCCTGATAGTTGAGGAAATGTAAGGTCGCCGCCAAAGTCGTTGTCCCTGTTTTCGGCATTCTGCCAAAAGCCGTGTTGCGGGCTGAGGAATTTGCCAAACGGCGGCGCAGCAACGCCTTTAATGGTAAGGCTTGTATTCAGCACCATCACCAAAGCGATGGTAACGGCAGATGAAATGATCAGTGGCAAGATTCTCATATATAGAAAAATTATGCGTGTAAATTAGTTAACAAAGGACCTGATTTGAAGGACTAATTTTTTATCGTATTCTTCTT
>CAXTPJ010000683.1:0-2508 GCA_964245855.1 uncultured Ferruginibacter sp.
GCAGCCCTTCTATGCAAAGTGGCAATGTAACCAGGTCACGTTCAATTGCAGGAATAACCACGTCAATGCTGATATCATCTGCTGCTTTTATTTTGTGAGAAAACAGCCCGGACCAAATCGAGTACAACAGGTGCCTTGTTTTTTGTAGCAGTATTTGTTTGGCCCGATTGTAAAACATGCTGAACGAAATGTTGGATCGTAAAATTTTATTGGTGCTGTAACCTTGCAGCCCAACAAAGATAATGGTTGAAGCTTCCGATATTATTTTTTAAAAATGGAGAGTTTGAGATAAGCCATTTTTTCCAGCCAGGAAGTTCTTGGATTTTTAAAAAAAATCATTGCATAAATGATCTGCTGCAGGCGGGTGAATAAATAGATTGGGTAAGGCAGGTGCTTTTTATATATGTAACAAAGACTTAAAAAACTGCATTTTCTTTTAAAATAACTGGGAGAAGACTGGCCCTCTAAATGAATGATGGTTTGCTCATTCAATATAAAAGAAGTTAGGCCGCTTTTTTTCATCCGGTATTGAAACTCCAGCTCTTCTTCGTACAAAAAAATATTGGTATCAAAACCTTTGAATGCATCAAAAACTTTTTTCTCCATAAACATATTTGCGCCCACTACAATATCGGTTTCGGCAAAATAATTTTTCCCGATGTATTGAATTGATTTTGCATTTTGTTTGAAAGCGGGTGTGTTGACCCTTCTTTTTAAAGCTGGTGTAAAATCACCGAATGAGTTTACCAAAGTATGTTCAGGCGATATCATCAAAGAACCCACAGCAGCTATTTTTTTATCGGGGTGTTGCTTGTAAAAATTGATAAAGCGGCCTACAATATCATCCAGTAAAATAGTATCTGAATTAAGAAAGAAAAGATAATCGCCTGTTGCTTTTGCTGCGCCGATGTTATTGGCATATCCAAAACCGAGGTTTTGATCATTGGAAATTACCAACACACCAGGAAATAATCTACGCAGATAATCCACGCTTCCATCAGCAGAGGCATTATCAACAACAATAATCTCATACCCTAAAGGCGCTACATACTTTTTAACCGACCGGATGCAATCAGCAGTCAGCTCTTTTGTATTGTAGTTAACAATGATGATGGAAGTAAAATATCCTGTCACAGAAATCGGCCCTGGCTTTAGTGTAAAATAATATTTGAATTATGAAACAGTTGTGTCCGCCACTTCAATAGTTTCTTTTTCTGAAAACTTAAACATCAGCGAAATAATGATGGTCCCTATAACAGATATCATGGCTGTTTTATTATACAGGCTGTAATAAAACAAGCCATTCAACGGCACCTGGAACAGCAGGAAAAACAACAGCACCTGCTGAAATTTTTTTGATGCCGGGATGATGCTTCTTTGTACAAAAAAAGCTGCCGGTATAAAAACCATGGCATACAACACAGTACCGATGATGCCGATGTCTATGTAAAAATCTCCCAAAAAAGTAGAGAAGATACCAATGTCCATTTTAATAGAACGCTTGTACACAACCAGGTCAAAATTGGTATCGTGTATCCAGTCGTATGTAAAAGGAAAAATACGTGCAATGGTAAAATCATTGTGCTGCAGGTTGGAAAAGAAATCATTGAAGTTTAAAAATATTTGCCCCGAATAATCGAGCAAACTGAACACTTCCGCATATTCAGTGGCTCCACTGAATGCATTTTGAAAACGGAAGATGGTAACCGCTGCCAGGTAAACCACAAACAGTGAAAACAACACAACCGAAAATCTGGTAACTTTTTTTCGCTGGGTTGCAGGCATATCTTTCCTGAAATAAATAAAGCAGGAAATAAAAACCAATATCCAGTAGATCATCTGTGTACGGCCGCCAGACATAAGGCCATTGACAATTGTTGTTAAAGAAGATACCAGCAACAGTGCATTGAATATGGCTTTGTTTTTTAAATAGGTAACAGAGTAAAAAAAGAACACCAGTAATAATAAATAAAAATCAGAAAAATGCCCCAGTATCCATTGCCCGATATTTTCCAGTGTGCTTGCTGAATACATGCTTTTAAGCCCGTCCATCCTTACAGCGCCGGGATCATGCGTTAGAATGAAGACGATCATTTTCAGTAGCAGTACAATGGCCAGCATATTGATAGCAATAAAAAAGAAAGAGATGCCCATGAATAAATTCATATCGGGCAACAGTATTTTATAGGATTGTTTTCGCCGGCCTAAAAAAGGCAGAAAGAACAGGGTAAGTGTAATGCAGTAAAATATGCAGGAAGATAATTTGATCTCTGTGTTTTTATAATGCAGAAATTCAACGTTGTACAATAAGATGGATAAAAAAGCTGAAAAGGCGTATAGCGCCAATAGAAAATTGCCCAGGTTAAACGATCTTACCCGGATCCAGTTTACAATTAACAGGATCAAAAAATAAGTAAATGGTATGTAGATCATGTACTCAACAATTGGATACAAACAGCGGTAAAGATAAGCTGACTAAAAAAATAAACGTTTTTTGTACACCAGCCT
>CAXTPJ010000684.1:0-2507 GCA_964245855.1 uncultured Ferruginibacter sp.
TCAATATGTAAATGAGGTTGATTCTATTTCGGCAAATATTGCAGAAGGTTTTGGCAGGCATTTTAAAAAAGACAAAGTAAATTTTTACAGGTATAGCAAAGGTTCATTAAAAGAGTGTTTGATTGGAACGAGAAAGCAAGGGTAAGGAAATTGATTTCAGAAGAAGAATATAGACATGTATATGGGGAATTGGATAAGTTGCCATTGTTGCTTAATTATCTAATCAAATTCACCAATGAAAAATTGAAATTGTAACTGGCTCTATTAAATCATAAAGTTTTTACAAGCGAAGGGCCAATAAACAATATAACAATACAAAAGTTTAGCAATTATAATAACAGACGTATGGAGCACTACAATATGAATTTGAGCCTGAAAGTTTGGCGTCAAAAAAACAGTAACACATCAGGTAGTTTTGAAACCTACAGCGTAAAAGATATTTCTTCTGAAATGTCGTTTCTTGAAATGATCGATGTGCTGAATGAACAGTTGATCGTAGAAGGCAAAGACCCGATCACTTTTGACCATGATTGCAGGGAAGGGATTTGTGGTGCCTGCAGTATGTATATCAATGGCAGGGCGCATGGTCCGTGGGCAGCCAATACTACCTGCCAGTTGCACATGCGTGCTTTTAAAGATGGCGATACCATTGTGGTAGAACCATGGCGCAGCAAGGCTTTCCCGGTAATAAAAGATTTGATGGTTGACCGCACTGCTTTCGACAGAGTGATCCAGGCGGGTGGTTATATTTCTGTAAATACCGGTAATGCTGTTGATGCTAATGCGTTGCCGATCGATAAGAAAAAAGCAGATGATGCATTTATGTCGGCGGCCTGCATTGGTTGCGGCGCCTGCGTTGCAACCTGCGTAAACGGAAGCGCTATGTTGTTTGTAAGTGCCAAGGTTTCTCAATTGGCGCAGTTACCACAAGGCCAACCGGAAAGAGAATCGAGGGTGTTGAATATGGTGGCACAAATGGATAAAGAAGGATTTGGTAACTGTACCAACACCTATGCCTGCGAAGCAGAATGCCCGAAAGAAATCTCTGTATCTAACATCGCCAGGATGAACAGGGAGTTTTTAGGTGCCAGTCTTGGAACGGAAGAATAAGTTTGTTTATCTATGACATTTTTTAAACCTTCCACACGGAAGGTTTTTTTTATTGCAGTCATTGTCATTTCATGCAAAGAAAGGTGCAAAGGTTAAGAGGGTTGCTTACTTTTTTAGTGGTGATAAGGTTTTACTACTATGTATAGTGAAAAGCAAAATTTCATTTTTTGCGTCTTTGTTTTTTTGCGTCTTTGCGTGATTCAACCTTTCACTCACTATATTATCCCATTCGGGTTAGGGATAAAATGTAAAAACTTGTGGAAGTTCTTCTTGTAATGTTTCGTATCCAGTTTATAATAAAAAGCGCCTTTCTTGGAGTTCTCTTTATCCTTTTCTTTTTGCTTTAAAAGCAAGCCTGTCGATATTAATTTGCGGCTGAAATTTCTTTTATCAAAACTTGTCTCATACACATCTTCAAACAAATTTTGAATGAGCGGTAAGGTAAACTGCGGCGGGAGCAATTCAAATAAAATAGGGTGGAGGGCTGCTTTATAACGCAGGTTTTCCTTTGCCATTTCCACCATTCTTTTGTGGTCAAATATGAGGTCAGGAATTTTATCTAATGGAAACCATTCCGGATGGTATTCATCGCTGATCTGTTTTTCATACAGGTTACTGTCGATCAAAGCAAAGTATGCGATAGAAATAGTTCGTTCAATCGGGTCCCTTGATGGTTCAGAAAAAGTACGTAACTGCTCCAGGTAAACGCCTTCTAAACCGGTGAGTTTTTTTAAAATCCTGGTGGCAGCTTCGTCACCACTTTCAGTAGGCTGTATAAATCCACCCATCAAACTCCAGTTATCTTTTTCCGGCTCAAAGGCACGCTGTATCAGTAATATCTTCAACTTCTGTCCGTCAAATCCAAAAATGATACAATCTACTGCTGCTAATAACCGGGTCTGTTTTTGATACTTTGTCATGGTGGCGATAACCGTTGATCTTATTAAAGTAAGGGATCATAGCGTTACAACCAAAGAAACCATTGCTCCGGTATTATTGTTGCAACATCCATCCGGTCGTAAAAATAAAGGAAAAAAAATATTTTTAAAAAATAATTGTTAAAATGACGTTTATTCAAAAAAAATATTATTTTCGTCTTACAAAACGATTAAAGCCCGCCACTTTTCTAACTGGGCTGCTACCAAATAACAAACGATTGCTGTATGAATGTTGCTTCTCTTTTTGCAAGATCAAAATTTTCATGGCGCTATTTTTCGGAAGATAAATTTTCCGCCGGCTTTGTTGCATCAACAACACTTCCATCAGCATTTTTAATTTCAGAAAACATTCTTTGCGCTAAATTAAACAAGAACGAATCCGCATAAGTATGCGGTTGTTGTAAAGCCTTTCCGGCTTAATTTTTTGCAAATAATAATAATTGTATAAATGACGCTTAT
>CAXTPJ010000685.1:0-2505 GCA_964245855.1 uncultured Ferruginibacter sp.
GTATTGCAACACCCTTGCTGTTAGCAGGTTTGTTGTTAAGCATAGCCTGTTACACGGTGTACAAGAGAAGCGATGAAGACAGGATGCGCAATGTATATGCTTTGGATATGAACCCGCAGGAGTTGAAGGAAAAGGAATTGCCAAGAATGGAAAAAAGGATGGCAACTTTTTCAATAATAAAGTATGCAGAAATATTCATGTTGATATCAGGTGTTGCGCTGTTTGTTTATTTCAAAAACAATGATGTGCAATTTTTTTTGAAAGGCTTTGGAATATCCCTCGCCATGCTGGCGCTGCTGCTATTTGCAGCGGATGTTATTACTGCAAATAGGGCAAAGGAATACCTGAGTGGGTTAAAGGGTTTTGTAACGGGCATTAAACTATAATAATCTCAAGCTAAAGAAATACATCAATACTCCAAAGTTTCCTTTAGGGAATTTTACAGCCATGGCTTTAATCAAACAACCCTTTCTGTTTATCGCCGCCACTCCAAAACCTTGGTTTTATCAAATGCAACCCCATCTCTTTATTCATTTTATCTACCAAATAAACCGTTAGTTCAGGTGAAGTGGCTTCATCATGCATGTGCATGAAAAAGTATAGTTCTTCCAAACCTTTGTCCAGCCAGTATTTCATACGCTTTACCCAAACATCAGAACGGGTATAATCCGATTCATGCAAACTGTTTCCAACATAGCGGATAAATACTTTTGGAATCGTCAGGTGCATGTGGGCGCAATCTCTTCTGCCGGCGGTGTCTGTAATAACAGCGCCAATGTTCAACTCCTTTAAAATGCTGAACAACTCCTCCCTAATGTCCTCTTTTTGAAACCAGTCCGGATGGCGTACTTCCAGGAAAAATTGCAGGTCTGTTGGCAATGTTCTCAAATAAGCAAACAGTTCGTCTTTCCGTTTGGGTGAAAAAGCATCGCTTACCTGTACGAAAATTGGACCCAGGTGTTCTTCAAAATGCACAATGCCACGAAAGAATTGATTGCTGATGAACTGCTTGTCTTTTAAGCCGCCAAAATGCGTTACGCCTTTGTACATCTTCGGACAAAATTTAAAATCTTTTCCGGCGGCATTGGCAGCCCATTTTTTTATGATGCCTTCCCCATACACTTTATAATGCGTGGCATTCAATTCAATGCTGTTGTAATGATCAACATAGTGTTTCAAAAAATCTTTCTCCTTCGTTTTGGGTGGATATATTTTGCCTACCCATTCTTCCCTGCCCCACTTGGCACAACCCAAATACACTTTCGGATTTTTTACCGGCTTGCCTTTCAGCACTGTTTTATTAAAGGCAGGTTCTGCAGGCAAAGAAAAATCTATGCTGTCCAGTTCTGCTGTTGTAACCCTTCCAAATTCCATAAGTAAAAGTTATGTGTGTTAAATGTGTTGTTTATTTTTTAATTTTTCATAAAGCACAATATTCATTAATATCAGCAGCATGCCATAAAAAATATCTTCCAACGGAATAGTGTATATCCTTATGCCGAGGTTTTCGGCATTGTTGTAAACCACTACCGGTATTGCAGTCAAGAATCCGTTCACCAGTAAAAAAGGGGCCAGGATAATTGCATACGATACCAAAAAAGAAACCGCATCAAATGTGCTGAAATATTTCCGGCTGAAAGTGACGAATAAAATGAAAATGGCATTGAATAAAAACGTCCAGCAGGTGTAATCCCGGTCATAAAAAACGATCCCAAAAATTGACAACAGCAAAGCAAGCAACTTCAACACAACAAACGCTGATCGTTTATTGTTCAACTGTGGAAAATAGCAACGGATACATTCATAGATAAACACACAGCAGTACGGCACCACAAAAAAGAACACTACTTCTTCCAATGGCAAATTGAAAATCTTTACGCCGGTAATATACGCTTGGTTAAAACCCCACACCTGCCGGTAAGTAAAATAAACATCCCAAAAAATATACAACAGTGCAGGCAGGAGCATGGCAGGAAACAGGTATTTCCATTTTTTATAGAACGCTACTTTTTTATCAAAGCTTAAAGCCAGCGGGCCTGCAAGCGATGCAGCCAGTATTAAAAAATAAGTGTAGTGCTGGTTCAATGCAATGTACTATTTACGTTATCTAAAAAAATATCACACAAAGAAAAGAAGAAGCAAAGATGTACAACCAAAACCAACTTTCTTTTTGCCGCAATAATCATTACCTCCAATCACATTTATAAACCTGCAACAACCATCATTCATTTTTAGTTGATCTTAATGTAAAATAATGCTTGCAGCTAAGTTAACGGCACCCGAATTTCTTTTACATTTGTTTCTTTCAAAACTATCAGCAAGAGAAATATGGCTTACCGCTTTTTGATCGTTGGATCAGGATTTTCCGGATGCGTACTGGCAAACCAGTTGATCAACAACCTCGATTGCAGCATCGACATCTGGGATGAACGCAACCATATCGGCGGCAACTGTCATACCCAACGGGATGCCAGCACTAACATTATGGTGCATGAATACGGCCCT
>CAXTPJ010000686.1:0-2502 GCA_964245855.1 uncultured Ferruginibacter sp.
ACCAACAGGTGCAACAGCAGCAGTGTCTGTCGCTATTGCATCGGGTAACAATCCTTCCTGTGCAGGTGCGCCGGTTATTTTTAATGCAACGCCTGCCTATCCCGGAGAAACGCCTGTTTATCAGTGGAAAGTAAACGGCATCAATGCGGGTCCCAATAGTGCAACATTTTCTACCACTACTTTAACTGACAGTTCGGTAATTTCCTGTACACTTACTTCCAGCATTTCCTGCCTCACGGCTTCGCCGGCCAATTCCAACAGTATCCGGATGAGGATCAACCCGGTTGGCCAGCCTTCCATTGTTGTGGCACAGGTAAAAGGCAGCAACCCGCAATGCCTGGGCGATACTTCCGGTTTTAAGGCTACCGTTACAAATGGCGTTGGCACTATTTATCAATGGAAAATTGATGGCGCCAATGTTGGTTTCAATACCGATACTTTTTCAACTACCGTCTTAACAAACGGCAAAACAGTGAGCTGCGAAATATCCTCAACAGCACTTTGTCCTACAAAAGCTACGGTTGGCAACGGTACCAACATGAACAGTGCTACCTCCTGTTTGGGCGCTGCTTATCCAAGCTATTATGGCAACGGCCGTCAGCAATACCTGGTGCTGGCATCAGAGTTAACGGAGATGGGCCTTACAGTGGGCAACATTACATCGCTTGGCTTTACAACCGGGGCATCTGTTGGTAATCCGGCTACGCTGAATGGCTATACCATTAAGATGGCTGCTACCAATGCTGCACAATTGACCAGCACTTTTCTTCCGGCACAATTTACTACGGTTGTGGGTCCTGCAAATTACACCCCGGTTATCAGCTCGGTCAATACGCACAATTTTACTACTCCTTTTTACTGGGATGGCGTTTCCAATGTTGTCATTGATATCTGTTTTTCCAACCAGGTAATCGGGAGAAGGGGATATCAAAACCAGGTAACGGTCACACCATTCAATTCAACGGCATACTACCAGGCAGATACAACGGGTGGGGCAGGGGCCTGTGCCAGGCTGGCTGGTACTGCTATTGGAACACTGCGGCCAAATATGATCTTTACTTCCAACGATACCAGGGTGCTTGGTTCCAATACCACTAAAATGTCAGTCAATTCCTCCGTTAACCCAACGGTAAAAATTACCATTACCAAAGGAGAGAACCCCCAGTGCTTTCATACGCCAACTACTTTTACGGCAACGCCGGACAATACAGGTGCTAACCCGGCTTATCAATGGATGAAAAATGGGGTAGCCATTAACGGTGCAACCGCCGGCACTTATGCCGATACCAGTTTGAATAACAATGATACCGTTCGTTGTGTAATGACAAGCGGCCTAACCTGCGGCACGTTGATGAATGTGATGAGTGAGAATATCATCATCAAAATTCCGGAACCTATCTATACTTTTACTGGCAATGGTAACTGGAACATTGCTGCCAACTGGGTAAATGGATTGATCCCGCCGGCCAGGTCCTTATCCTGTTCAGAGATCATTATCAATCCGGCAGGCAATGGCGAATGTGTGCTGAACGCCAACCAGGTGATTGCCCCGGGAAGTAAGATCACCGTAGTCACCGGGAAGAAATTCAGAGTAGCGGGTAATTTGCAGCAACAATAAATCAACCGATGAATTTATCAGCCGGTGCCAGCAATAGTTGGCACCGGCTTTTATTTAGCCATGCGAATGCGTACATTTGCAGGCATCCAGAAGCGTATGGTTTCGTGGAACTTTAACCTAAATAAATTACCGCATTGCTGCGGATCAATAACAGGATTTTATGGAACTGAGTAAAAATTTTACCCCTGCAGAAGCAGATTCAAAATGGTACCAGCACTGGCTGGAAAAAGGATATTTCAACAGCACCCCCGACGAACGGGAACCATATACCATTGTGATACCGCCCCCTAATGTAACCGGTGTATTGCACATGGGCCATTGTCTTAATAATACCATCCAGGATATATTAATCCGCCGGGCAAGAATGGAGGGAAAAAATGCCTGCTGGGTTCCGGGAACAGATCATGCATCTATTGCTACCGAAGCAAAAGTAGTAGCCATGCTTAGGGAAAGGGGCATTGCGAAATCATTTTTAACGAGGGATGAATTTTTAACTTATGCGTGGGAGTGGAAAGAAAAATATGGCGGCATTATTTTACAGCAGTTGAAAAAACTGGGCTGCAGCCTAGATTGGAACCGTACGTCATTTACTATGGACACTGATTACTATAAAAGTGTAATTAAAGTGTTTATTGATCTGTATTCCAAAGGGTTAATATATCGTGGAAAACGAATGGTGAACTGGGATCCGGTAAGTTTAACCGCCTTGAGTGATGAAGAAGTGATCTTCAAAGAAATAGATTCTAAGCTATATTATGTGAATTATAAGCTGGTTGATGGCTCTGGCGGCATTACAGTAGCCACAACAAGGCCAGAAACTATATTGGGCGATGTGGCAATTTTTGTAAATCCATCAGATGAAAGATATAGTCAATTGATTGGTA
>CAXTPJ010000687.1:0-2488 GCA_964245855.1 uncultured Ferruginibacter sp.
CATACTTTTCTAAACTCATAATTAACTCATTGTATAGTTAGCTAATAACATCATTAAATCAAAAAAAATTAAGTAGACAATCATTGTTAAAGATTGGATTTTATGTTCAGGTCTGCACCAACGGTGCGAATGATGTAAATCCAATACTTGAAGCAATCCTTCCCAAAAGCAGCAACGATTCTGGTCAGAATTCTGTTTCTTGCATTTGTGAACATGGGTATCGTTTTTTATCAATCGCAGTACGAATTGATATTTTAGTATGTCATTCCAATTTCAATGATTTGCATACTACCTTTCAATTTTAACAAAAGTCTCTTTTCGATATCCATTTAATCCATTGCAGTGTAAATCACTCTCGAATTTTTTGCATAAAAAATTTAATATGCTGTATAAGGTCGAGGATGCTTCACCATTAAACTATAACAAGCATTAGGCTCCAACACGCTATAAAAAAGGTACTTGTCCTTAAATCAGGTTACGAAAGGTCCTGCCTTCCTTTGTTTATCAGGTATGCTGCTGCTAAGATGGTCATCATTCCGGCTAGCTGATACACATTTACAATTTCTGCTGCGACGAAATGGCCTATCAAGACAGCAATCAATGGATTAATGTAGGCGTAAGTTCCGACTATTGCCGGTGCCCAATGACGCAATAAATACTGATAAGCCATAAAGGCCACAACAGATCCGGCCACAGCAAGGTAAAACACGCAAATCCAGGCGTTTGTGACAATCTTACTAATTGAAAAACCGGCAATTTCTTTTGTCAAAATTGAAAGCAGCAGGCAACAGATCATACCGCCAAAAAGCTGCCAGCCAATTGTAGCCATCAACGGCGTGGCCGGGAACCTTTTTTTATAATGTAGAGATGCAACGACCCAACAAATGCAGGAAAGAAAGGAAGCAACAACCCCCAAAAAAGCCATATTGTTATGGAAACTACCGGGCATAAGCTGGGTGATGAAAAGTAATAGAATTCCTATAAAACCAATCACCAGGCCGGTAATGATTTTATTGTTATTTAAATAATTCTTTCGTTCATGATTATCCAGCAAAACAAACCACAAGGGAAGGCTGGCTTCAATAATTGATGCGTAACCGCTGGCAATATGTTGCTGTGCCCAAAATATCAATCCCTGCCCGCCGCCCATCATAAGAGCACCAATTAGAAGATTGGGTAAAATGATTTCGGCTTTAAATACCAATTGCTGTTTGAAAAATCCAATAAAAACAATTAGAAAACCTGCAAGAAAAAACCGTAAGACACCAAGCATAAATGGTGGTATACCATGTTGTAACGCAAGTGAAATAGCATAATAAGTGGTTCCCCAAATGATGCATATTGCCAGGTAACAAAGAATGGCAAAGTTATTAGGAGTTTTATTGTTTTGTTCAATCAAATGCAGCATGTCTTACTTAGAAATTATAATAATATAAGAAGATTCTTTTTAACCAGGCGTCAGAATAAGGTTTTCATGTATTACTCTATGGAACGGTAGAAACAAAATAAGTATGTTGTTTCCACCATTTTTAAGTTCTTCATCCTGCAGCACCAGTACTTTTATCTTATAAAAACAGGTACTGGCAGGTGCAGTTGCATCGTTAAAATGATAAAATAATATTTACAGCACTGATATAATTGACCAATGATTGCTTTTATCCATTAATAATCTCTCCTCCATTTGGATGCAATACCTGCCCCGTGACATGCGACGCATCGTCTGAGGCAAGAAACAAATAGCTTGGTGCAACTTCAGCAGGCTCGCCCACCCGTTTCATGGGTACAACTACTACGCCAACTAACACCGTCACATAATCATGACCCGAATGTATTGACACCAAAGAGAGAATGACTCTTTCTGTCGTTCTCACCAAAGGCCATATCTACTATTTCTCTCAATGTAGGCTCAGCTGTATTTTGTGACAGCATATAATATGCACCCATCAGCTTTTCTTTTGATTCAGCAAGTTTATCATCAACATTTCGCTGGCAATATCCGCCGTCGATAATTTTATGGCTTTTATTGTCCCAGGAGTCAAAAGGTATAATCACCCCAAGACTTTTGTTAATTTCAGAAGATCGATACCTGATCCCTAAATACATTACAGCACCCACACAGTGCTTGGTTTTCCTTTTTGGATAAGCACTAAACTGCGGTTTTTCTTATAAATTATTATTACATACTTGAATTTTTACAAAGTTCTTGTGTATGTACTTTTAGCTGAAACGCTTTACTGAGAAGGGATGGGCAGATTTGAGAAGTATATTGAAACGCAAAAGAAAATAGCGTTTGGGTTTCAGGTATACTCATTAAAAAACTCACCGGTAAATGATGAGTTTTTTAATGAGTTCTGCGCATCGGTGAGCATTAATTTCTAGAGATTCGCACCCCTGCTCAATACTGCGCAATTTTGGTCTTTAACTTGCGGACCGGACGGGACTCGAACCCGCGACCTCTGCCGTGACAGGGCAGCGCTCTAACCAACTG
>CAXTPJ010000688.1:0-2488 GCA_964245855.1 uncultured Ferruginibacter sp.
CAGGTTTGCTTAATGATAAAGCACCCGACATCAATGCACCGGTCATTGTTTGGCTCAGCTACAATGTGCATGGCAACGAAACCAGCAGCAGCGAAGTGTCTATGAAAGTTTTGTACGAATTATTGAATCCATCCAACAATGCAACAAAGGAATATTTGAAAAATACATTGGTCATCATCGATCCCTGTAT
Organism: uncultured Ferruginibacter sp.; assembly: GCA_964245855.1. Lineage (GTDB taxonomy): Bacteria > Bacteroidota > Bacteroidia > Chitinophagales > Chitinophagaceae > Ferruginibacter. The sequence continues at coordinate 191 of CAXTPJ010000688.1, forward strand.
CAATCCCGATGGGCGTGACCGTTATGTAAACTGGCAAATGCAAATGGTGGGTGAAAGCGCCAATCCAAACCCTGCCGCAAGGGAACATTTTGAACCCTGGCCCGGTGGCAGGACCAATCATTACAACTTCGATCTCAACCGGGATTGGGCATGGCAAACACAAAAAGAATCGCAGCAGCGCATGAAAAAATACAACGAATGGATGCCGCAGGTACACAGCGATTACCACGAACAATACTATAACAATCCTTATTATTTTGCCCCCGCTGCAGAACCCTATCATGAAGTGATCACTTCCTTCCAAAAAAGTTTTCAAATTGAAATAGGAAAAAACAATGCAAAATATTTTGATGCCAATGGCTGGCTGTATTTTACAAAAGAGATATTCGACCTCTTTTATCCATCTTACGGTGACACGTACCCGCTTTACAACGGCAGCATCGGCATGACGTTTGAACAGGGTGGCGGCCCACGTTCCAGCAGCGCCATCGTAATGAACAATGGAGATACGTTAACCTTGAAAGACCGCATCGAACATCATTTTACCACCAGCATGAGTACGCTGGAAGTTGTATCAAAAAGCAGCAACCGTGTATTGACTGCGTTCAAACAATTTTTTGACGAGGCCAAAACAAACGGTGTGGGTGAATACAAATCCTTTGTGGTAACCGATGCAAATATCAACCGCATCAACGCATTAAAAAAGTTGCTGGACGCTAATAATATCCAGTATGGTTACAGCAGTGGCGCTTCCTTAAAAGGCTACAATTATTTCAGCCAAAAAGAAGAAAGTTTTACCACCAGCAATAGTTTGGTAGTAAGCACCTATCAGCCAAAAGGTGTACTTGCCAAAGTATTGTTTGAGCCAAAATCTAAACTGGCAGATTCTGCCACATACGATATTACAGCCTGGGCTTTGCCTTATGTATATGGGGTACAGAGTTATGCAGTAAAAGAAAAAGTAACCGGTACTGCAAAAGCCGGCAATGAAGCAACAATACCAGCCATTGCAACTAACGCATACGGCTACCTTATAAGGTACAATTCCTTTGAAGATGCCAAATTATTGGCGGCACTGTTGCAGGCTGGCATCAAAGTGCGCTTTGCAGAAAGGGATTTTACCGCCGCCACAAAAAAGTTTTCCAAAGGCACATTGATAATCCTAAAAAAAGGCAATGAAACAAAAATTGCTGATCTGCAAAAAGCCGCCGCACAATTCAATTCCGACGTAACCGCTATTGAATCTGGTTTTATGGAGAGTGGTTTCGATTTCGGAAGTGAGAAAGTACACTTTATTAAAAAGCCTGTAGTAGCCATGATCACAGGTAAAGGCGCTTATCCTGAAAGTGCCGGTGAAGTATGGAACCTCTTCGATCAGCAACTGGATTATCCCATCACTTTGATCAATGCAGATGATATTGGTAATGTAAACCTGAAGGATATTGATGTGCTGATTATAACAGCAGGCCGCTATAAATTTTTGAATGATAAAGATGCCAGCAGTGATCTTAAAACCTGGGTAAAGCAGGGAGGCAAGATCATCGCTATTGACAATGCAGTTGGACAAATGGCCAGTGGTGGCTGGGGTATTAAAGAAAAGAAAGATGAAGAGAAGGAAAAGAAAGATGAAGCAAAACCAACCTACAACGACCTGCGCAAGTTTGCCGAAAGTGAACATGATGGTATCCGCAGTTACATCGCCGGCGCCATTTACAAGATTGATCTTGATGTAACACATCCATTGGCTTTTGGACTGGGCAACAGTTATTTTACTTTAAAACAGGATGACAATGTGTATGAGTTTTTAAAAGACGGCTGGAATGTTGGCGTTATAAAAAAAGATAATTATGTAGCTGGTTTTGTAGGCAGTAATATCAAAAATAAGATCAAAGATGCACTGCTCATAGGTGAACAAAACTACGGTAGTGGCGTCATTATTTACCTCACCGATAATCCCATCTTCCGCAATTTTTGGGAAAGCGGAAAGCTGTTGTTGAGCAATGCCGTTTTTTTAGCAGGACAGTAATTTTAATTGACAAATAAGAAAATATGCAATTAAGCAAATGAAGCCATAGGGTAAGAGAGTATTATGTTAATTAGAGATAAGGTTTACTATTATAATCTGTATATCCATTAAAAAAGGTATTTATTAAAATATTTGGATTCACTTGGATTATTCTTTTTACTTGCCACCAGTAACTGGGTTAGCCGCCTCTTTTAGCTTGGTGGCGCCAAAGGCGGCATTCAAAAAAATGCGTAGCAAATTTTTTTGAAAAAGCTGAAAGTAAGCGGCGTTCC
>CAXTPJ010000689.1:0-2479 GCA_964245855.1 uncultured Ferruginibacter sp.
AACTTTATCAAGAGAGTTTGTTGATTTTTTAGAACACGATTTGGTGTATGTTATTGAAGCTGCCTACAATTTGTTCGGCTCTCTTATCATCCTGTTTTTTTATGATAAAACCATTGTAGGAATTTGCCTTTCAATTTTAATCCCGGTTTGTTTTGTAAGTTATCGCTATGGTAAAAAGATGACTTTGCTTAACAGGAAGAACAATGATGAATTGGAAAAACAGGTGGATATCATTTCAACCGGCAACAGGAAAATGATCCATGAACATTACAGCAACCTACGGAAATGGCAGATCAAAATCTCCAACAAAGAAGCTTTCAATTTTGGCTTTATGGAATTGATGGTGTTGTTGGTAATCACCATTTCCCTGCTGGTATCAAAAGCGATGCACAACCCTGCAATGCTTGCCGGTAGCCTCTTTGGTGTGTACAGCTACATCTTAAAATTTGCAACCGGCCTCGATACCATTCCATATACTATCCAGCGTTTATCCTCTTTGAACGACATTGCAAAAAGAATAGAAATCCAGGAAGATGATATCCCGAAAGAAAGAAGCAAAGAAGAAATCAGTATTGAAACATACAGCATCTTACCGGAAAAGATAAAGATATCTGCATAGAATTTTTTTGTTACCAGCTTCGGGAATGCTATTGAGCATCGTTGTGTCACTCACTTGTACAAAAGATTTCTATATCAGCTTGGTTTCCAGAACACCAATCAATCATCGCAAACATTTAAAACAAAATTATACCAACTTCATCATTTGCGCTCAGCCATATAATCTACCACAATTCCATCAGCCATCATCTGCTTTCCTGTATAAGTAATTTTGCTGCCCACCGGCACACTTACAATAATTGCAGCACCCTGCGCAGGAATTTTTATTTGTGCAACGGAGGATACATTTTGTAAGATAAACTTTCCTGTTACGGTGTTATACAGATCAACTTTTTTGCCGGGAGCTAATTTTATTAAAACAGTTTTTTCTGTAGCATGAGGGTTATAATACAAATGTGTTGGATAGGCTTTATCATGATAAAAATCAGTAGCCAATAAATTCAGTTGTAAAATACCGCTCACATTGGTTGGTTTAATGATGCTGCCGAATATTCCCACATGTCCGCTTCCATAAACACTGAATTGAGACTCCGGCGGATTTTTTCCCGGCACCCACAATGGCCCATCTCCCTGTGCAACGGGCCCTTTTAGTTTTTCAAACCCGGGGTGAGAGGAAGCTTTTATCATTCCCTCATAAGCAATCACCCCTTTGGTAACCGATGCCAATTCGGGAATGGTTTCATGATCATCCGGCATATATTGCGGATAAAAAAACCTTGCGGCATTGGCGGCGTTCAGCATCCACTTTCCAATGGCTGTTGCATAAGACTGATCGTACCGAACCAATGGAACCAGCGGCCACGCTGCATCGTAGGTATTCATTAAAAAACCGTAGCCACCATGATCAACAGTGCTGCCAACGATCCCTGATATATCAATACCATTCCATTTGCCAATCAGTACACCCCAGCCTTCCCTGCAAATGGGCGTGCCATCAAAACTCCAGCCCAGCATTTTATCCATATCATATTGCTTTCCCTGCTCCGCATTTATTCTTGCGGCCAGGTAAGCACCAAAGGGCATCAACACTTCATAAGTTGGGTTTTTTGCTTGTGATTGTAAGGCGGTCAATGCACTCAATGCACCTTTCAAATATTTTGCATCGCCGAATTTTTTGTATGCGGCATACAATACCCAGGCATGTCCTGCGGCCACATCCGGTTGGGCACATATCTGGTTTTTCATCGGCACCATTTTGCCATAATCAAAAAATGACCAATCGTAATTACCATTCAAAATAGAATCTGCCAGGTAAAATTTATCTGCAATGCTCCGGGCAATTTCTGTAAAACCCGGTTCATTGGGATACTCGTCGCAGATAGCATAGAACAGCACATTTGGATAAACATCGTACCACCAATCCCTTCCATAACCGCCACCCAGCAAAGCTACTTCGGGGCAGGTATTGTTCATCATAATATTCCAGCCGGTCTCTTTGTTGGAATAATTTTTCAGCATGCCTACATAGTTCAACCCCTGCTGGTTGGTTTTATCAATGCCAACTAATTTTGCTCCCAACACAGATCCCATTGTTGCCAGGGCTTCATGAAACATTCCTTTGTTATTGGTGCCTTGCCTAACATCTGCAACAGCAGTATATAAGCCTACCACATTTTGCGGATAGTTTTTTTTGCTGCTGTCGATCCACACCATTGGCCAAAACTTTCCTTTAGCATTAAAATCATAAATGGTACTGTCAAAGCGTAGCGCTAACTTTTTATAATCAATGATCTGCAATGGCTCTGGTAAAAAAGGCATTTTATCTACCCTTGGAATATTGTGTTGCTTTACCTGTGCAGACACGGTGCTATCACAAAGAAAGAAGAAGGAAAAGATTGTTATAATGCTGAAAAGCTGCTTC
>CAXTPJ010000690.1:0-2477 GCA_964245855.1 uncultured Ferruginibacter sp.
CATACTAAAAGTTACGATTGTTTTCTTTAGTTTATTCTTTCCTGCCTTCAAATGTTCTTTTTTATTTCCATCCAATTCCTCCAGGTCGATGCTTTCAGCCGTTCCATCAAATGCAACGGTTTGTTTACCTATTTTACTTTCTGCATTGAATAACCTTACCAGCATATCATCACCATCCATTGTAATGGCTGTAATCTCAATACCTTTTCCTTCAACCGAAACCAAGGATTTATTTTGATTGGTTGTTACATCCGACATAACTACTGTTGTATTCATTGGATTGTTCCAGGCGGTATTGGCTGTCCATATTCCTGCTTTATCCCACTTGCCTTCATGTGGCAGTAGGGCATAATGAATGGCAGTTGGCCCGGTGATGGAATACCCTCTTCCCCACAAGCCAACGCCGGAATACTGCGTGGTTAATCCCAAAGGAAAATTGTTGCCATGTGCGTAACTGGTCGTGTGATCAGTGAACAGGGCCACACCATATTTTTCATCTCCGTCCATTACATCAACCCAATTTAAAATGATGTTGTTTTTAATGCTGTCCCATGTTTGAAAAAAAGTATTATCCAGTTTACTTTCTGTAACATCGAAAGGAGCATTCTTATATACTTTTTGATTAGCAAGATTCAATGGAAACAAGGTTTGTAATTTATCGCTGTCATCATAAAATGCTTTACGATAATCTTCACCACTGTACCCTCTTTTTTGTTTGTATTCACTGCCAATGCCGGGGTTACCGTTCCAGTCAATGTTTACTTTCATATCAATCAGTGCCTGCCCTTGTAACACCGTAATAGTTTGTGTAAATGGATGTTTATTTACAGCGCCTTTTATTTCCACTGAACTGCATAACGGGCCATTTATCAAAATGTTGACAGTGGCTGCATTCTGTGTACTTGAAAAATATCCGCTGTCTTTAAAAAAGTAGCCCCGCATTTCATTGAAGCCTCTTGCATTGCTGCCATCTACCAATTCTTTATTGCCCAAAGATTTTGCAACAATACTTTTGATGATACCTCCTTTGGATGGATCAATGCTGATGCGATATAGATCGCTTTCAATGATGTAATTGCCATTACCCTGTGTAATGGTATTACCGCTGAAAGCAGTTGCAGCCTTCTTTTGTAAATGATAGGTAGCAAAGCCAACAGCAGGAACTGTTGGTTTAAAAAGCAATAGCTTATTGCCGTTGATCAACTGAGATGGTACTTCTTTGTTATCTGCACCTGTAATAGTAATTGCTGAAGCATCCAATGCAGTAGGTAAAGTAAATGTTACATATTCGTTTTGTTCATTGCCGGAAGTATTGAAAACACGCACCTGGTAATCTGAATTAGTTACTTCTTTTCCACTCAAAGCAATGGTTGACTGTTGTATAGCGCTGTCGCTGATCCTGTCTGCGGTGGTTGTCCATTTCACTACCTTATCGATCCAGGTATTGTCATGTCCACCGTTATAAGGAACGATCCAGCAATCGTGGTGCTGCGACAATAAAATTCCCCGCCATGCTTCATCAAAACCAGTTGTGGGGTATTCGTTGCCGTTATATACTTTGGCCAGCACCGCTAATTTTTCTGCATCGCCAATTTTATTTTCAGATGCCCTGATTTCTTTAGCAATTTTTTGTATTACCTGTGCACCCCAAACCAAACTTACCTGTACATCTTCCTGCGAAAATTTCCAATCCTGCGTTGGCTTTTTGACGGATACATTTTGAATGTAATTCCGCCAGGTAATATAAGTTGTTGGATAAGCAGTTACTTTTCTGCCAAGCCATGGGCCGTTCTTCCACCCGGCATCCTGCAGGCACATGCCGATGGGATTTTTGATACCGGATTTAAAAGCAGCATCCAAATATGTGGTTGAATTAGTTGAAGCAATGGTTTGCCAGGTTGATTTGGTATCCAGTGCTTCTATTGCATAGCGTGGCACTGTGATGAGCTTTGTTCCATCTGGTCCAACCCAGTTAATGAGTTCACCGCCAAAAGCCCGTGTGTAGCCACCCCAGCAGGTATTGGGGTTTTTTAAAGAAGCATATTTAAAACCAAAAGAAGTTAAAATTTGTGGCAAGGCGCTGGTAAAACAAGGCTCTTCAGATGAGTAAGAAGTAAATACAGCATTGGGAAAATGAGCTTTCATTTTTTTGATGCCGTAATAAAACTGGCGAATAATACTTTCGCCGTTGATATTATATAAATAGCCCTGGCCGTAGGAAGGATTAACATATTCCAATCTTCCAGTAAAAGATTGATCGGCAAAGTATTTTTTGAAAGCTTCGTAATTGTCCGGTTCGTTCAACTGTACAGAATCCCATGTTTCCGGCTCCAGCTCCAAATTGATTTTCCAGTTGGGATTTTTATCCAATGTTTCTGTGATGAACCTGGTGTATAGTTTTGGATAATGGCCATATACTCCACCATGATATCCATCAATAAAATAAACCTGTTGAGCAAAAGAAAGCAACACGCTTA
>CAXTPJ010000691.1:0-2472 GCA_964245855.1 uncultured Ferruginibacter sp.
GCCCGCAGTTAAAATCATGCAGCTTGATGCCACTGGCCCTGCTGGCAGTTGCGTTAAATAGTTTGGAAGGTAAATTTTTAGTCAGCGCATTGTCATAACGTTTCTTTTTCCAGCCGCTTACCATATCATATCCTTCTTCGATGATCATCTTGCGTAACTCCGGAATTTCATCCGGACTGTCCTGCATATCAGCATCCATAGTGATTACTACATCGCCTTTGGCAGCTTTAAAACCTTCGTTCAGCGCAGCGCTTTTTCCGTAGTTGCGCTGAAATTTAATGCCACGGATGTTGCCGTTTTTTTGCGACAGCCCTTCAATCACTTGCCACGAATTGTCGTTGCTGCCATCATCCACCATGATCACTTCATAACTGTAACGGTTAGCCGCCATTACACGTTCTATCCAGGCTGCCAGCTCGGGCAGCGATTCATCTTCATTGTAAAGCGGCACTACTACTGATATATCCATACCTGTCTCTAAAAGAGAATTTTAATTGTAAGAATTATTGTATTACCAACTGTAGTTTTTCATGGCAACATCGTTGTGTCACTCACTTATACTGTTGGTTCATTGGGCAACTTTTTGTAATCCATTGCTCTTGTTCTGCTGACTTAAAAAACCGGCACCGATAGCACTTACCAACGCCCCTATGATCAAATACCTGAACATCGCCGAAGATACCATTATCGGTAAAAATATTTTTTTTAACCGGTTGGCATTTTCTTCAATCTCTGTGGGCAGGTGATCGCCCTGTGCAATGATGAGTTTGTTGTTCTCAGCAATTTTTGCATCCCTGAAACCGGGATTCAAACTAAAAAAAACAAATGCAAAAACAGCCATCAGCAATGCCACAATCACAAAGCTTTTAAAGCCGGCAGAGAAATAATCTTTAAAGCCATTACTCCCGGTTGCGGTTGTATGATAAGTGATCAAACTCCATACAATACCGGCTGTAAAAATGCCATAGACCAACAGTTGAAAATTACTTTCAAGCGGTAATTTCAATACATAAAAAGCCAGCAGCGAAGCAACAATCATCAAAGCTCCTGTGATCAATCCAATATGCGTAGCCTTTACTTTCATTTGTTTATTACCAATTCATTTTTATTAATAATACCAATCACTTTGCCTCTCAGTTCTTTTCCCACAAATGCTGAATTCTTCGATTTGGAGGCAATCATCGATTCATCAAAATTGTACACTGCCGTGGGATCAAATAATGTAAGACAAGCCGCAGCGCCTTCTTTAATTTCCGGCAAAGCCAATCCAAAAATGCTTCTTGAAGCAACACTTAATGTGTGTATCATTTGTGCAATTGACCATTGAACATTCACCATTGACCAAACCACACCAAACAAGCTTTCCAGTCCGATCATGCCATTCTTCGCATATTCAAATTCGCAGACCTTGTTATCATAATTTTGTGGGATATGGTGAGAGGCGATGCAATCAATAGCGCCGTCCAGCAAGCCTTTCAGCATAGCATCCCGGTCGCTTTTTGTTCTTAATGGCGGGTTTACTTTCAGGTTGCTGTCGTAGGTCTGCAGGTCTCCGTCACAAAAAAACAAATGATATGGCGAAACAGAGCAGGTAATAGCAATGCCGCTTTCTTTTGCCCGGTTAATGTATTCCAAACTTTTAGCAGTGGAAATGCCGGTAAAATGTAAACGGCTACCGGCATATCGGGCCAGTTTAATGTCCCTTGCTACCATCAGTTCTTCTGCCATGGCAGGTTTGCCCGGCAAGCCCAGTTGAGTAGAAATTATTCCTTCGTTCATCAGCCCATTTGCCGCAATGCTTTTATCATCTGGTACCTGAATGATAGTGCCATCAAAAACCTTTACATATTGTAACGCTTTTATCAGCAGCCCGCTGCTTTGTATAGCGTTCAATCCATCACTGAAGGCGGCTGCACCCGATTGGCGCATATCGTACATTTCAGCCAGTTCAGCGCCTTCTGCATTTTTTGTGATGGCTCCTATTGGCAAAATGTTTACCGGCAGCGATCTGCTTTTTTGAACAATGTATTCTACCTGCGATTTGTTGTGTGCGGCAGGGTTGGTATTGGGCAACACCAGCACATCGGTAAATCCTCCTTTTGCAGCAGCGTTAGCGCCGGTTTCCAGTGTTTCCCTGTACTCAAAGCCAGGGTCGCAAAAATGGGCAAATACGTCCATCCAGCCAATGCTTATGTGCAGATTGGCTTGTTCAATCACCTGGTCTGCCTGCGTTGTAAGGGAATCGCTGATGCTGGAAATGAGGCCGTTCTCAATCAGTATATCTTTTATTTGCCCGTTAAAATTGGAAGCAGGGCAAACAATGGTAGCTTGTTTTATTAAAACCTTCATGTAAAAAAAGTTGCGCTAAGGTAAGATAAACTTGCTCTTTTTTGAATTGAAAATTTCTATTACTTTTGCCGCCCTCATATTAATAATTATAATGTTTAATATAAAATTTTTTTATTAATATTA
>CAXTPJ010000692.1:0-2471 GCA_964245855.1 uncultured Ferruginibacter sp.
CAGTTTATTACGCTCTGTTTCCTCATCAAAATTTAAACAGATGTTCACCATCAGTTCGCCGGTATTGCAATGTCTTATAATGATATTGCGCAACCAGCCGGTATGCTGCTTAATGTCGTAAAAAGAATAATTATTTTCCCTCGCAAACTCCCGGATACCATTGCGGATCTGGTTATTTACATCATCCATTAAATAACATTCCTGGATATCGATTATTTTATCGAAGATGCGGGGAACGTGGTAACCCAGGGCCCCGGCCTCCCTGAATCCATCCACAGGAGGGATTTCTGGTACCTGCGAAATAAATGGTGTTTGCTGAATAGCAGCAGTGGACTGCACGTTTGCTTTAATGCTGTCATCCCCATCAGACTCTTTAAAACCTCTCCTTTGGAGGGGCTGGGGGAGGCTTTGTATTTCCTCGCTCGTTAAATACCGTTTATTACTAAAAGTAAATTCCAGTTTATTGCGGTAGTATTTGGTGGCGTCTGCTCCAACGATCGGCATCATGGCCGGCAGGTCAATCTTCCCTATGCGGCGAAAGTTTTGGGCTACTTCCTGCTGCTTGTATTCCAGTTGCTTTGGGTATGGCAGCATCTGCCATTTGCAGCCGCCGCATAAACCAAAGTGCTCACAAAAAGGTTGTTCCCTTTCTGCCGACAGTACATGAAAACGGGTGGCTTTTCCTTCGCCCCAATCTTTTTTGTTAGTGCTTACAAACACATCCACCACATCACCGGGAACGGCACCTTCTATAAAAATTACTTTCCCGTCAATCCTGGCCAATGATTTACCTTCGGCTGCATAGCCCGTTACCAATACTTTTTCTAACGTATATTTTTTTCTTTTCACCCTTCAAAAATACTAAACAGCAGTTTGTTAACGATTTGTAATTTTTAAAATGCGATTTTTAATATATGCGCCAAACCGTTCCTTTTAGATATTTTTGCAACCTTATCAATTTATTATGAAGTATATATGTTTACCCTTGCTGCTGGCTGCTTTTACCATTTCGGCAGTCGCACAAAACTTTAAAGTTTCGCTGCAGGCGCCCGGTTATACCGGTGGAATCGCTTACTTAACTTATCACAGTGGCAAAAATTTGAATGTAGAAGATTCTGCTGCGGTGAGCAACAAAGGCACAGCCGTTTTTGAAGGCAAAAGAAAATTACCCGGCGGCATCTACTCAGTAGTATTACCCGGCAAAACCAAGCTGGTTGATTTTTTTATTGATAAGGAACAACTCATCAGCGTTAAGATTGATACCACAGATTTGTTGAATAAAACGGTGATCACCGGTTCTAAAGAAAACATTGCCTTCCAGGATTATCAAAAATACATGGCGGTAAAAGGCAAAGCATGGGAACAGGAAAGGATTGCTTACACCCAATCTAAAAACAAGCAGGATTCTGTGCTGCATGAAGCCAACTACAACCGCCTGAATAAAGAGTTGAACGATTACCGGGAAGGCATCATGAAAAACCAGCCGCAATCTATGATGGCTGCTGTGTTAAGCGCCATGAAAGAACCACCGTTGCTGCACGCCAATCCTAAAACGCACAGCGATTCACTGGAAAATTATTACAACTACAAAAAACATTATTGGGATGGAGTAACGTTTATGGATGAACGCATTATCCGCTCCCCGTTTTTTATTCCAAAATTTGAAAAGTTTTACCGTGATATTGTGATCCAGCAACCAGACAGTATCATCAAGGAAATGGATTACCAGTTGCTGCTGGCACGCAGTTGCCCGGAGATGTACAAGTTTATTTTAAACTGGGCTACGGATGAATACATCAACCCTAAATACATGGGTTTGGATGCGGTATTTGTCCACTTGTTTGAAAAATACCACAGTAAAGGCCTTACCAGTTGGCTGAATGAAAAACAAATGGAAACCATTAGCCGCAGGGCTTATATGGTGATGGGTACTTTGATTGGCGCCCAGGCGGCAGATATGGAAATGCTGGATACTGCCGGCAAGCCATCTTCCTTGTATAACCTGAAAGCAGATTATACCATTGTAATTTTTTGGGATCCGCACTGCGGCCATTGCAAAGAGGAAGTACCAAGAATTGATTCCATTTACAATGCCAGTTGGAAAGAGCACGGCGTAAAAGTATATGCAGTGCTGTCAGGCGATTCAAAAGAAAATTTACTGCCCGACTGGAAGAAATTTATTCATGAAAAAGGGTTGGATGACTGGACCAATGTGTATCAAACCAAAGCAATGGAAGATGCCGATGCGGCCGCACAAAAACCAAGTTATCGCCAATCATACGATGTTACTATGACGCCAACTGTGGTATTGTTAGATAAAGACAAGCGTATATTCGGCAAAAAATTAAACTGGCAGCAGATAGATGAATTGCTGAAAGTGAGGTGGAAAAATGATAAAACCAAATAAACGAAAGAACGATACTATGAAGCAATTTTTTTTACTGATCATTTCGGGGCTTGTGTTTTCAACG
>CAXTPJ010000693.1:0-2471 GCA_964245855.1 uncultured Ferruginibacter sp.
CTGTTGGGATTATTGCCGGACTGGCACTGATCTACTTTACAAAGGTTTGGTGGATTTTTAATGCCCGGTATCAACTTGTCTAGCAAGATCAATTCGCCGCCTTTGATTTCATTAATGACATCGTTCGCATTTTCGCCGCCTTCTAAAAAATGAGGAATGATAACGTAGTGCGTATAATCTTCTTTCCTGTTTTGCAACAGTTTTTTAAAAACATTAAAGTCGTTGTTGTAAATATAAAAATCGATCGCAGCCTTTTCACCCAACTCAGCCACCAATGCATCGTACACAATTTTTTTGTGGGCGCTCAATTTATTAAAGATCAAAAATACTTTCAGGTCTTGCCGGAAATCTGTTTTGGAAATAAAATACCCTTTGCCCGGGACAGAACTAATAACACCGAGAGACTTTAAATAGCGATAAGCTTTTTCCACTGTATCCCTCGAAACATCCAGTTCATAACTCATCTCATTGATCGATGGGAGCAAATAATCCTTTTCGACCTTGCCATGTTCAATTGCCTGCAGCATACAATTGCTTAATTGTATATATTTAGTAGTAATCGATTGCTCATCGATCTTTATAAAGCGGTATATGTTTTCAGATGCCATGCAGCAACAAATATAAACACCTTAAACTAAACCCTCAACCCGTAACCCACAACCCGCAACTCCAAACCCGCAACCCGCAACCCGCAACTATAACCCTAAACCAAACATACAGTACAGGACGGTCAACTTTTACACCTATTCTAATTTTAGGCTACGATTTTGCCATAAAAAAATAAACGGATGCAAGCTATACTGGGTGTTATTTTTCATTTTATTGGGGGCTTTGCCTCGGGCAGTTTTTACATGCCCTATAAAAAAGTCAAAGGCTGGCATTGGGAGAGTTTCTGGATCGTTGGCGGCATCTTTTCCTGGTTCATCGTTCCTCCGTTAGCTGCCTATTTAACCATTCCCGGTTTTGCTGATATCATCAAACAAACCGGTTCATCAACCATTGGCCTGGCGTATTTTTTTGGCTTGCTGTGGGGCATTGGCGGATTAACCTACGGCCTTGGGGTTCGTTATCTCGGCTTGTCGCTGGGCAACAGTATCATGCTTGGCTTGTGTATGGTGTTTGGTTCTATCATCCCATCCATATATTATAATTTTTATCCGAAAGAAGGCAAGGATAGTTTCTCCATGTTGTTACATTCCAATTGGGGCGTCGCCGTGTTAGCGGGGTTAGCGATTTGTGTTGTTGGTATTGCCATTTGCGGGAAAGCCGGTATGATGAAAGAAAAACAACTGGCATCATCGGATGACAATACGATTGAAAAATCGACCGAGTACAAGTTTGGTTTGGGTATGGCGGTAGCCACCATTTCCGGTATCCTCAGTGCCTGTTTCAATTTTGGATTGGAAGCAGGCAAACCGATGGCAGATGTTGCCAACAAAGTATGGAAAGCTGCTCATCCGGATCAGGGTGAATTTCTTTTTCAAAACAATGTTACGTATGTCGTGGTGTTATGGGGCGGGTTAACCACCAACTTTATCTGGTGCATGTTGCTGAATGCACGCAATAAAACCTTTGGCGATTACACCAATAAAAAAACACCACTGGTAAAGAACTATATTTTTTCCGCACTGGCCGGTACAACCTGGTTCTTACAGTTTTTCTTTTACGGCATGGGCGAAAGTAAACTTGGTAACGGCCCCAGCTCATGGATATTGCACATGGCGTTCATCATCCTTACGGCCAACATGTGGGGACTGGTGTTGAAAGAATGGAAAGGAGTAAATAAAAAAACAAGCGCTACCATCATCATCGGCATACTCACCATTGTTATTTCTGTGCTGGTGGTTGGCTATGGTAATTCGTTGAAATAAGTAAGTATGATATACCTGGAAAATATCACGCAAAGACGCTAAGAAAGGAAAGGCGCAAAGAAAAGACAATGACTTTGCGCCTTCGCCCCTTTGCTTTCTTTGCGTGGAAACAAATCGCAGGTAACTATATTGATACTGGTGTAGGAAGGTCTTTTATTAATGTCTTTTCAAAAAATAATTATTACAATTTAAAAAGTATATGGCAACAGTTGAAACAACAAAATTTAAGCATGTAAGCTACCTGTGGGATGAGCAAAAAGCCGCTGAACTGGCTGGCGATGAAGTAGCATTGTTGGTGTACCGCTCCAATTTATTGGGCACTGATCTACGCTTGACAAACTATGGCGGTGGCAATACTTCCTGCAAGGCATTGGCGAAAGATCCTTTAACAGGAAAAGAAACAGAAGTAATGTGGGTAAAAGGCAGCGGTGGCGATTTAGCGTCCATGAAACGCAATGGCCTGGCGGCTTTGTATCTTGATCGTTTAAGGTCATTAAAAAATATTTACCGTGGTTTGGAACATGAAGATGAAATGGTAGAATTGTTCAATCACTGCATTTACGACCTGGCTTCCAAAGCACCTTCCATTGATACGCCGCT
>CAXTPJ010000694.1:0-2461 GCA_964245855.1 uncultured Ferruginibacter sp.
CCGGTAACATAATCATGCCCCTTGCATTTAACTGCTGCACCAATACTTACATTACAACTATTTCGCAATTTCAGCGTTTTAAATAATAAAACCGGCAATTTTGCAGTTATGCTGATATGAAGTACAAACACCTTTTTTTCGACCTCGACCACACATTGTGGGATTTTGATGCCAATGCCAGCGAAACACTGCTGGAAATTTATGACTTTTTTGAGCTGGAGAAAAAGGGCGTGACGCCTTATGCTGACTTCAATAAATTATACAAAATTCACAATGAAATTTTGTGGGACCGCTACCACAAAGGCTTTGTAACCGGGGAAGAATTAAAGTGGAAACGCATGTACCGCACCCTGCTGGAATTTAAAATTGGCGATGAACAACTCGCCAAAGAAATGAGCGAAAAGTTTTTAGAAATTTTGCCTACCAAGACATTAGTATTCCCTCACACTTTTGAAGTGCTGGATTATTTAAAAGAAAAAAAATACGACCTGCACCTCATCACCAACGGTTTTGAAAAAACGCAGTGGAACAAACTGACCACCACCGGGCTAAATACTTATTTTACCCATGTCATAACTTCGGAAGGCTGCAACAGCATTAAGCCGCACAAAGAAATTTTTAATTATGCCATGAGCAAAGCCGGTGCTGCACTGCACCAGAGCATTATGCTGGGCGATAATTTGGATGCCGATATACAGGGCGCTATGAATGTGGGTATGGACAATATTTTTGTAAACCACATCAATACCACTACACTGCTTCAGCCAACTTACACGATAACCAACCTGCAACAACTCACCACTATTTTTTAGGCAAAAAAATCCCCTCCGGTTAGTGAAGGGGCAATTCGTTTAGTGCAAAGCAACTTACATATTGGTAGTGCTGGCTTCTTTAGCTTTTTCTTTGCTGCCGCAAGATTTGCCACTTTTAGCGCAACAGGTTTTTTTGCATTTTTTTCCTTTTTTCTTTCCGTTGTCTGCAAAAGTTACACCTGATACCAGTAAAGCTGCGGTAGCTAATAAAAATACTTTTTTCATATTGTGCTTTATTTGTTTGAGTAATATGGTAAAAATAATCCGTTCAATGGATTTCGCCAACCCGAACCTGTTAAAAAATTACCGTTTATAAAGTTGCAATAACGGTAACGCCACCCTGTACTACCTGGTTCAGTTCCACATTTACTTTGGTTCCTACTGGTAGCAACAGATCTACCCGGCTGCCGAACTTAATAAAGCCCATTTCATCGGTTTGCTTTACCTGCTGGCCCACCTGTAAATAATTAATGATCCTTTTGGCCAAAGCGCCGGCAATTTGTTTCATCAAAATTTCTGTTTGTCCTTTTTTGATCACCACACTGTGGCGCTCGTTTTCAGTAGAAGATTTGGGGTGCCAGGCAACTAAATATTTTCCCTTGTGGTATTGATTGTACACTACCTGTCCGCTAATGGGGTTGCGGTTTACATGCACATTGGCCGGGCTCATAAAAATGGATACCTGCAGCCTTTTTGTTTTAAAATATTCTTCGTCCACCGTTTCTTCAATTACCACCACTTTACCATCTGCAGGAGCAACGATTGAATTTTCTCCAACGGTCAGTATCCTGTTGGGAATGCGGAAAAATGAAATTAAAAACAGCAGCAAAAACAACGTAGCGAAAAATATAATACCGGTCAGTATGGTTGAAAAAGAACTGATGGCATAAAAAGAAATCAGGTTAAGTGCAACAAAAATGATGGTGCCGATGGCAATGGATTTGTATCCTTCCCGGTGAATCGTCATGTGAACAGTTTAGGCGGCAAATGTAAGGATAATCCTGTGCCGATGTTTCAAATGTGTAAATATGTAAGGGATGTTTTAAGTAAGAAACCATCCAGATTTAACCACAAAACAATTGGTTAAAGAACTTCTTAAACCTAACAACTACACTTACGGCCTTGAATAAAAAGTGCTATAAATTTTTTGCATTAGCCGTTAAAAAATCAAGGCTGTTTGAGCCGGCATTATTTCTAAATTATTAAACTCCTGCGGCGAGTTCCTTGATTTTAGGCTGATACAAAAAATTTAAGCCTTTTTATTCGAAGCCTTGATTTTTTGGTTACTTTTTTTATCAAGAAAAAAAGTAAATAGGTCAAAAGAATAATTATAAACGCTCTGCGAACAAAATATCTAATCAGGAAAATTTAATATGCCAGGTACACTGCAAATACTCATCAAATCAAAATACCCCAATCATATCAATCATACAAATCATAACAATCATGGTAATATCATGGTCAAATAAACAACCAAACATACAACCACACAAAAGGCGTTGCCACCAGCAGCGAATCAAAACGGTCTAAAAAACCACCGTGGCCCGGCATAAAAGAACCGCTGTCTTTTACATCTGCCATGCGTTTGATCTTGCTTTCCAGCAAATCGCCGGCTGTACCAAACACAGCACAAATAGCAGCAATAGCGA
>CAXTPJ010000695.1:0-2459 GCA_964245855.1 uncultured Ferruginibacter sp.
AAAAAGGTCTTTCCATCCATCATTATCAAAATCACATAACAAAGGGCTCCAGCTCCAATCGGTATTAGCAACACCCAGCAATTGGCCAATCTCGCTGAAAGTGCCGTCGCCATTGTTTTTTTGAAAACTATTTTTCATGTATTGATAAGGCATCCCCTTGCGGAAAAGTAGATCGTATTGGTCAAAACCATCGGTGCCCATGTGCATTTTTTGCGCTTTATTTCCTTCGGGTAACATGTCCAGTTCTACCAGGTCGGGCAAGGCATCGTTGTTGTAATCTGCAGCGTCGATTCCCATTGAATATAAGGAAGTGTGAGAAAAACTTTTATTCAACTGTTCTGTAAAAGTGCCGTTCTTGTTATTTACGAAATAATAGTCGGGTTCTTTAAAATCGTTGGCTACATAAATATCCGGCCAGCCATCATTGTTCAAATCGGTAGTACTGATGCCCAAACTAAAACTGAGTGCATTAGAAGTAATACCTGCCGCTGCTGAAACATTTACAAAATGGCCATTGTTATTGCGAAACAATTTGTTTTTAAAAATACTGTCTGCCGGCTGGTTGCGCATCTGCACATATTCAATTTTACCTTTCGAAAATTCCGGCAGCGATTGATTGATGAGCATCATATCCAGGTCGCCATCTTTATCATAATCAAAAAAGGAAGCCTGGGTTGAATAGCCGGCATCATCCAGGCCATTCTCAGCCGCTTTCTCCGTGAAAGTTTGATCTCCGTTGTTGAGGTACAATAAATTTTTCCGGAACGATTCGTTTTTTAAACCGGAACGGCAGATATAAATATCCATCCATCCATCGCCGTTTACATCTGCCATGGTTGCACCCGTACACCAGCCCTGTTTTGCAGCGATGCCGGATTTTTCAGTGATGTCTTCAAATTTCCAGTTGCCCTTGTTGAGGTACAAACGGTTCTTCACCATGTTGCCGGTTAAGCAAATATCCATCAATCCATCATTGTTGATATCACCAACGCACACACCACTGCCATTATAAAAATAAGGGTACAGCACTACATTGAATTCAGGGTTATCTTCTTTGATGAGGTTGCGAAAGTTAATGCCCGTTTTATCCTCAGCAAGTTTGCTGAATAATTTTATATTCTTATTGTTATCACAAGATGACAGCAGGAGTATGAACAGGAAGCCGAATATGAATGACCGCATAAAAAAAGATTAACGCAAAATAAAAAAGAGGCCGTTCAAAGAATTGAACAGCCTGCCAATGTAAACTTTAAATATGAAAAAGGTTAAGGCTTGTCCCACCATAATCTTGTCCCACCATTATCAGGCCCCCCCAATGTTTGGATGGCTGCCGGTAAAGTTGGGTTATTGGCTTCTACGCTTGGCATGTTGATGCGGCGTACAAAGCTGGCAGTTGGTATTTTACCACCACTGTTGTTGACAATAACAGGATATAATTTAGGATAACCGGTCCTTCTGAATTCACTCCAGGCTTCCTGTCCATCAGGATAAACACTGATCCATTTTTGGGTGATGATCTTTTCCAGTTTTGCTTCAAAGGTTGCAGTGGCATCCCATTTAACAGTGGCTGTGCTCAGGTAAGATGAACCTGTTAGTACATTGTTTTCTCCCGGAACAATCGACTTGGGATCAAGATATGGCTTGGGTGTAAGTACTGCGTTATTCAAATAAGCAGCAGCACTTCCTAAACTGTATTGATCGAATGAACGCTGTACACCTGCTTCGTATGCCGCCTGTGCATCCCCGGCGCCTGTCCAGCCACGCAACGCTGCTTCTGCTTTCAGGAAAGAAGCTTCTGCTGCCGTCATCATTTGTGCGTAGTTTGTAAAAATCGCCAGCTTTGAAAAATCGCCATACCTTGTTTTTGCATCAATGTTGATACCCTGGCGGATGCCTTTGTACTGGCCTGCTACAACAGGATCGGTTGCCGGTTGAAAATAACTGCTCAGCCTTGGATCGTTGTAACCACCGAGAATAGATTCCATCGGCGCCCCCATGCGGATGTCGCCCCACTCGTTGCTCATCACATTCAGTGGATGAGTTGTGCCAAGATCAACGTTAAAGTTATCTGCTGCACTACTCAATAATCCTGCGCTGTTGGCCAGGGCTGCCTCTCCTTCTGTTTTTGCCTTGGTGGCATCTGCTTTAACAATACGCAATGCCAGCCTCAGCCGGAGCGTATTGGCAAATTTTACCCATTTACTGTAATCGCCGCCATACACCAGGTCGCCTTTTTTAAAATTGGCGTTTGGTGCCTGCCCGATCTTTGGTGTAAGGATATTGATGGCTTCTGCCAGGTCTGCAAAAAAAGCAGTGTAAGCAACTTCCTGAGCATCAAAATCAACCCCGAGGTCGCTGTTGGGCTGGCGGTATTTTGTATAGATGATCGGCCCGAAAATATCGCTCACCCTGTGCAGTGCTTCAACCTTGATGATCTTGCTCATGGCGTATATTTCCGG
>CAXTPJ010000696.1:0-2452 GCA_964245855.1 uncultured Ferruginibacter sp.
TATGAAATAAATTTTTGCCAGGAATTTTTTGCCGACGACGCAATTATTGAACCCATTGAAATATATAAAAAATTAACAGTTATCTCACCCATGCCTTTTGCTGCCTTGTATAAACTGGATGATAAATATTGTATTTGCGCCAGCCCGGAAAGATATCTCAAGCGTAGCGGTAATACACTCCTTTCGCAGCCCATAAAGGGAACGGCTACACGAAATTTTCAAAACATGGAAGAGGATAATAGTAATAGAAATCAGTTGCTCCAAAGTGAAAAAGAAAGGATTGAAAATGTAATGGTGGTTGACCTTGTTAGGAACGACCTCAGTAGGGTTTGCAAACAGGGAACGGTGAAGGTGGAAGAACTGTTTGGCATTTATTCTTTTCCGCAGGTACACCAGATGATCAGCACCGTAAGCGGTGAAGTAGAAACGGATACACATTGGGTAGATATTGTAAAAGCTACTTTCCCGATGGGATCAATGACCGGCGCCCCTAAAAAGCGGGTGATGGAATTGATTGAGCAGTACGAACAAACAAAACGGGGATTGTTTTCCGGTGCTATCGGGTACATTCAACCCAATGGCGACTTTGATTTTAATGTGGTGATCAGGAGTATTTTTTACAATGCTGAAACGAAATATGTATCCTTTCAGGCAGGCAGCGCCATTACTTTTTACTGCGAAGCAGAACAGGAATACCAGGAATGTTTACTGAAAGCAAAAGCGATGAAAGATATTCTTGAAAAGAAATTAGCAACTGTAGAAAAATAAAAAAGCAGGCATAAAAGCAAAACTTCCATGCACTGCTTCGATAAGAAACTTGTGGTTATGTTCAGGATAATAAAAGCTTTTTAGGGGTCGGTACCTGCTGTTTACAGTGAAACTAAACAGGCGGTTTGATCAGGTGATGTATCAGCTAAGAAGTATTTCTTAAACTGAACTTAGAATGAGTTTGGTTTTTCCTACTTAATTGACTTAAAGCGGGTATACAAAGGAACCAATAAAGCATTTCTTATTAAATAGTAGTAAGAATAAATTTATGGTAGAGTATGCACTACATTTTTGTCATTGTTTATACTACAATCCATATAGGGTACTTGTAGGTAATATATTACAAAATGTTATTTTGAATAGCATAAAGGGTAAGGTTGGCATTGGTTTTCATGTTCATTTTGGCCATTATTCTTGCCCGGTAAGTACTAACAGTAGTTACACTTAAAGAAAGTGCATCAGCAATTTCTGAAACAGCCATTCCGGAAGCGATCATTTTAAATACATTTAACTCCCTGTCACTCAGGTTTTCATGCAGCTTTTTATCCGCATCCTGGTCAAAATTATTGGCAATTTTTTCAGCTATGGAAAGTGTGATGTATTTTTTGCCCAGCAATACCCTGTGTACAGCATTTACCAGTTCTTCGGGAGCAGTGTCTTTGCTAAGGTATCCGGAAGCGCCCGCCTTTAGTACCCGGATGGCATATTGTTCCTCGGGATGTATGCTTAAAATTAGTACCGGCAGTGCAGGAAATAATTGTTTGATCTGTTGCAATGCTTCCAGTCCACTTTTACCGGGCATGGCCAAATCAGAGATCACAATATCCCATCTTTCCTTAATTACCTTCGTAATCAGTTCTTCAGCATCGGCCACTTCTTCAATCAACGCATCGGTAAATTCTTCTGCCAATATTTGCCGGAGCCCCTTTCTTACTACCGTATGGTCGTCTGCTATTAATATCCTGATCATAGTTTAGAAGCTGCTTGATTAACATTCACTAAGTTATTGGAACAATCACTGATACAGTAGTACCGCTTCCTGGTTCACTTTTTATTTCGTACTGTCCGCCCATTTCCATCGTACGTTCTTTCATGCCAAATAATCCCAATGTTTTTTTACTCTCAATATTCTTCACTGTAAAACCTTTCCCATCGTCTGTAATGGTAAGATAAATTTTATTGTCTTCAAATTTCAGCGAAGAAACAATTTTTTTTGCATCTGCATGCCTTGCAACATTGGTCAATGATTCCTGGAAGATGCGGAACAAACCTGTTTTTAACCTGGCAGGAATTTCTTTGTTATTGGTTAAATTGATAAACTCTGTACTGATGCCCGATCTTTTTTCAAACTCACTGCTTTGCCATTCCATAGCCGATAATAAACCTAAATCATCCAGCATACTCGGCCGGAGTTCCATGGAAATTTTTCGTACCGATTTTATGGTGTCTTCAATCAGTTCAAGGGTAGCAGTAAATTTATTTTGAATCTCAGTATCCCTCGTGGCTACTTTTTTATTGATCCAGGAAATGTACATTTTTAAGCCGGTTAACTGCTGGCCTAATTCATCATGTATTTCTCTTGCAATATTGGTTCTTTCCTGTTCCCGTATGTCCTGCAAATGATTTACCAATTGCCTGATATGTTGATAAGATTGCTGCAATTTTTCTTCTGCCTTAACCATTT
>CAXTPJ010000697.1:0-2447 GCA_964245855.1 uncultured Ferruginibacter sp.
GGCTGCATGCGGTGGTTGCCATCTACAAAAGCCAGATCAACCTCACCAATTTGGTGTAACAGCGGTTGAAAAGTTTTGGCAAAATCACCTTGTGTAAGCTGGATATTGTTAAGTTGCAGCGCTGCAAAATTTTGTTGCGCAATGGCAGCAATGGTTGCTGAACCTTCGCAGGTGTACACTTTGCCTGTATCCTTTCCTTTTGCCAAATAAGCAGTGGTTATGCCCAACGAAGTGCCTAACTCAACAATGGTCTCAGGATTATAATATTGTACTATCCTGAACAATAACTGGGCAAACTTTTTCGGTTTTAATGAAGAAGCAGCAATGTTTTTAACCACCCGTTTATTCGACTTCATCACCGCAGAACCGGCGCCGAAATCTTCCACTTCAATCATTTCATTGTTCTGCAATAATTGCCTGCGTTGTGCTTCAATGGTTGCATAACAATTATATTGCTTTTTATCCTTTAAGACATGTTGTATAAAATCAAAAACAAAAGGAGAATGTACACCATGCCCTTTACCATTGCTGGCAGTAAAATAATAACGCAGGTATTTTTTTGCTAATTGAAATGGGGAATACAATGAATAAAAATGAAAATGAACTAAAATATTTTAAAGAAGAAATGTTATGATTTCCTTCGTCTTTTCTTTTTTTGCGTCTTTGCGTGAGACAATCATTTCTTCTCCCAAACTTGAAATGAATAAGCATACTGGTGTTTCGCATCCACACCAAAATCTTCATGAGAAGTCAACTTCCAAACCTGTTCATCTATTGCCGGAAAAAAAGTATCGCCTTCCAGTTCGGCATGCACCCTTGTCATGTAAATTTTATCAGCAATCGGCATCGCCCATTTATAAATTTCGCCGCCGCCAATAAGGAATGCTTCTTTGCAATTGGTATCGGCCGCTTTCTTTAAAGCATCCTGCAAATCTTTGGCAACAACCACATCATCCGCTTTCCAGTCGGCCTGCCTTGTTATCACCACGTTCACCCTTCCCGGCAATGGCCTGTTCACCGCTTCAAAAGTTTTTCTGCCCATCACCACTACCATTGCCCAGGTCGTGTTCTTAAAAAATTTCAGGTCGTTGGGTAAATGCCAGAGCAGTTGATTGTCTTTGCCAATGGCATTATTTTCTGCGGCAGCAACAATTAAAGAGATGGTCATAAATGGTGTGATAAAATTTTTATACAGGGCTGCAACATCGCCTGATTTTAATAAAAAATTAGTACAGAGAAATTTTGTTACCGGCTGTTGTTTTTCATTGCATCGACATGGGCGACGCTCCGTTCAACTTCATTTTTTCATGGCATCATTGGCTTGCCGGATGCTGGCTTCTGATAAATTAAAACCTTCACTTAAATCATCGCCTTATCTTCTACATTTTGTTAGAAAAGATTTTGTCGTCTAAACTTTTAAACCTTAAACTTCCCTAAACTATTTTAAACAACCTTAAACAATTTTAAACAGCATTAAACCGCCACCGGCGCCTTAATAGCAGGATGGCATTGGTAATTTACCAGTTCGAAATCTTCAAAACTAAAACTGAAAATATCTTTTACTTCCGGGTTCAATTTCATCTGTGGCAGCGGAAAAGGTGTTCTTGTCAACTGCAACTGCGCCTGCTCAAAATGATTGCTGTACAAATGTGTATCGCCGCCCGTCCAAACAAAATCTCCTAATTCCATATCGCACACCTGGGCAATCATCATCGTCAGCAAGGCATACGAAGCAATGTTGAAAGGCACACCTAAAAATACATCCGCACTGCGTTGGTATAACTGGCAACTCAATTTTCTTTTGCCATTTTCGCCAACGGCGGTATAAAATTGAAACAGGCAATGGCAGGGCATCAGGTGCATCTTTGGCAGGTCGGCCACATTCCAGGCGCTGATAATGATGCGGCGGCTATCGGGGTTATTCTTCAACTGCTGGATCACTTCTTTTACCTGGTCAATCTCCACTCCATAAGCCCCTTCCCAGCTACGCCATTGTTTGCCATATACCGGACCCAGGTCACCATTTTCATCTGCCCATTCATCCCATATTTTTACGTTGTGTTCTTTCAAATAACCAATATTGGTATCGCCATTCAAAAACCATAACAGCTCATAAATGATACTTTTTAAATGGCATTTTTTGGTGGTCACTAAAGGAAAACCCTCGTTCAGGTCGAAACGCATCTGGTAGCCAAAAACACTGCGGGTGCCGGTGCCGGTACGGTCGCTTTTATCTGCCCCGGTATCTAAAATATGTTGTAATAAATGAAGGTATTGTTGCATGCCTGCAAAATAAGTGAAAACTAAAACCACAAAAATGAAAAGTTATCAAGGTGACGTTTAAATAAAAACGAACTTCATCCGCAAAAAAAACAATGGAAATACAAATAAGGCAAGCCATATCAACCGATTGCCCACGAATGATGGAGTTAATAAAAGAACTGGCC
>CAXTPJ010000698.1:0-2446 GCA_964245855.1 uncultured Ferruginibacter sp.
CTGCCCCAAGTGTTGTTCCCAACTATACCATCGATCATTAATGCAGCCCTCAGGTTTTCTGCACCATACATTCCACGAAAATAAATAAGGGTAGGGGAGTACCCATTCAAATGGATCATGTCAATGCCGGGGATATCCCGCAGGGCATCTTCCAATTGTTCGTATCCACGTTCCGTAATTTGTTTGGCGGTAATGACCTGTATGGTAGATGGCGCTTCTGAAGTGGTTTGAAGATAGCCGGAAGCTGTAACCACTTTTACATTCATCAATTCTTCGAGCGATAAATTCAATAGTGAAGAAACATCAGGCGTGGTATCTTTCTTAACCTGTGCTTGTAAAAACCCGGGAAATAAACATAAGATGAAAATCCGCAGCAGTTTATTTTTCATGAACGTTAGGTTGAATACAGGGAACAAGTACTGCATCGAATTAAAAATACAAAAACATTTCAACAGAACCCTTTATGAGTAAAGGTTATTTTCAGGGTAGCCTGAAGCAATAGTGGTTTTGGTTTTAGAGATGCAATTTTTGACATTAGTGTACCTCAATAGTTATTCCGGATTAGACATATTGATATAGCTCATTTCATTTTTTTCCACTGTAGATATTTTTCAACAGTTGAATAGTAAGTGAGGAATATTTTGCCATCAATGGCTGATGGTAAAGGGCGTGTGCCTTAGTGATGATAGTTTTAATTCAATGCTTTTTTTTAAATAATAATACCAGTTAAAATATGGTTAAATCATTATACGGGAAATCAGGAAAAGCTCAGCAAAGATTCATAGTATAAGGGTGCAACGTCCGCCCGGCCATGCCATTCGGACGGGCCAATTAAGTTCAATAGAATTGCTAAAGCCGGTTACAAAATAACATGGATAACTCAAAAAGTTTTTAAGTAAGTACTTCTGTATATCAATTTACTCAACACTATTTATCAGTATCCTTTTTTATTTGCTCTTCAATAGCGGTAATATCAACTCTTTCCTTTTTTATTCCAACCCTGATAAAACCAAACAAACTCATGTACACATTGGCGATCCACACAATAGCAAACCCTGCAATAACATGGCCCCGCCAATCCATCAACAACAATTTATAATCTGTAAAAAAGATCATGGCAAGGGTAACATAATGGCTGAAGCAATATTCACAGGTAAAGAGGTAAAAGAATTTTCTTGCAACCAATGTCTTCCTTTGTTTGCTGCACCGCACACAATAATCCCTTGGCTCTTTAAAAATATCTTCATGCGTTACCGTCCAGGCAATACAGGCAACAGGTATGGCCAATATAAAAAGCCATTGTATTTGGTCAGACAGTTCGGCAGACATACAACATCATTAGAATGAAACAGGGTTTTCACTGGGTATGTCCGGCATTTCCTGTGGCATATCAGGCACAGGACTTTCTTCAGGAATAGATGGCACCGGATCTTCTTTAGGAATCTCAGGTGTTTCCGGTTTCTTTTCAGGTTGAATTTCCGGTGTTTTCGGTGGCGTTGGCGCTTCTTCAGGCGCAGGCGGAAAATTTGTTTTAGGCATATAAATAGCTTGTAGAAAACGGCAGGTTGCAAATGCTGTACCACTAACGGGTAAACGAATATTGTTGCAGTGTTTATTAATCATTTATAAATTCAAACAACATGAATAACAGGGACGAACAGGAAGAATTAAAAGGCAGCATTGCCGTACAGTTGGCAAATAATTTATCACTTGATGATCTGTGTATGGAACACATACTCGATTATAACCGGGACCGTTTTGAAGCCTTTGCCGTAAGGGTTTTCTTGGGCGATGAAACCATTATTACCATCTATGCCGTTGATAAAATCCGCCAGGAAGATGAGTCGGCAAAGGTGGATAAATTACCGGTGAAAAAATTTAAACTGACTGATCTTCCTGTTACAGCTTTGTTCAGTTATTGCAGTGGTTTTAATTTCACATTATCTACCGGCAATTATGATATTGAAGATATGGAAGTGGTAAACAAATAAGCACTGGTATTGCTTTTAATCGATAAGCCTTACTTAACATCAACTATATTTGCAGTCTTATTCTGTAACGAAATTTCAATGGTTGTCAATTATTAAAACGGTATATCAAACCATCATTTATTACCTGCGGACAAAATTAACCCGGGTACAATTTATTATGGTGATCGCCACGCTGGTGGGCTTTGCATCCGGGATGACAGCGGTGCTGCTAAAAACATTGGTGCATTACCTGCAGCATTGGATAGAAAGGATCCCAGTCTCCCGTTTTTCTTATTTACTGTTTCCTTCGCTTGGCCTGTTGCTTTGTGTTTTCATCATCAATAAATTTTTTGGTGGACAAATCGAAAAAGGCATTGCCATGGTGTTAAAAGCCATTGCACGCAAAGCTTCTTTTATTCCATTAAAACATACTTACCTCCATGTTGTTACCAGTTCTGTTACAGTTGGCCTGGGTG
>CAXTPJ010000699.1:0-2446 GCA_964245855.1 uncultured Ferruginibacter sp.
AAGACAGAAAAATCTTCTTCAATATTTAAGATGGAGAGGTCGGCAAGTGTGGTGTGGTCTATTTCCATTATTTTTTAGAACAATGTTTTTTAGTAATGGTTTGATTCAGTTTCCGGTAACCGGATTATTAATTTTTTCCCAAGCCATAGTTCTATGTTTTTTTAAAACAACTTTTGAGGCCATTGCCTTTCGCCCCCACTGCCGGCAGGTAGCGTAACTGGAACGCCGCTGCTTTTACTTCTTTGAAAAAATTTGCTCCGCATTTTTCAATACTGCCTGCGGCATCACCAAAGTAAAAGAGGCGGCTAACCCAGTTACTGTTTTTAACTAATACAAGTAATGCAGGCAATGTTTTTTTAAAAAATAATCTGATTATACTCTCAAACAATTTTAACAACATGCAACAACTTTAAACGTCTTAAACGATTTAAACGTCCTGAACGCCCCAACTCTAAACCTCTCAACTCTCTAAACTTCTAATCAATTCAACCATCTTTAACAACCATTCAACCCCTCATCCTCTATCAAACAAAATCCTCTGCCCCTTCACAGATTCATTCCATTGGTTGTTTCCATACACCTGCGTTCCATTGACAAATGTTTTTTCTATCGTAGCAGGAAAAGTAAACCCTTCTAAAGGGCTCCAGCCGCATTTGTAGAGGATGTTTTCTTTACTAACGGTCATGGATGTTTGCATATCTACCATCACCAGGTCGGCATAGTAACCCTCTCTTATATAACCACGGTGTTTCATCTGGTAAACAGCAGCATTGGCGTGGCACATTTTTTCTACCACTTTTTCTATACTGATGGCGCCTTCTTTTACATAGTGCAGCATCATAGATAAGGAATGCTGCACAAAAGGAACGCCGCCATGTGCCTGTTCGTACGGTACATTTTTTTCGGCCGGCAGGTGTGGTGCATGGTCGGTGGAAATGCTGTCGATGCGGTCGTCATTGATGGCTGCCCACAAGGCTGCTTTATTATGCGGCGCTTTAATAGCAGGGTTGCATTTTATCTTGTTGCCAAGCGTTGCATAATCATCGCTGGTAAAATGCATGTGGTGAACACAGGCCTCTGCAGTAATGCGTTTATCTTTCAGTGGCAGCCAGTTAGAAAAAAGCTGCAGTTCTTTTTCTGTCGTGATGTGCAGAATATGAAGCCTTGTATCATATTTTTTCGCCAGTTGAATGGCTACCAGAGAAGATTCAAAACATTCGATATCGTCTTTGATGACAGGATGGTCTGCGGCTGTAAGTTCACGGCCTTCAGCTTTTAGGCGGTTATAATTCTGCCGCATCAGGTTTTCATCTTCGCAGTGCGTGGCAATGAGCATTTCACTTTCACTGAAAAGACGGTTCAATGTAACCGGGTTATCGAGCAACAGGTTTCCGGTGGATGAACCCATGAAAATTTTGATACCGCATACCTCATTCTTTTTATCATTTGTCTTTAACGCTTCTTCTACATTGTCGTTGGAAGTGCCCATATAAAAAGAATAATTGGCCAGCGATGTTTTGGAAGCAATGGCAAACTTTTCTTCCAGTAATTCCTGCGTAAAAGTGGGCGGAATGGTATTGGGCATTTCCATAAAGGAAGTAACGCCGCCGGCCACTGCTGCTTTGGATTCGGAGTAAATGGTACCCTTGTATTCGAGGCCGGGTTCCCGGAAATGGACATGGTTATCAATAACGCCGGGCAGTAAAAATTTACCTTTGCCATCTATCTCTTTTACAGCAGCTTTTATTTGTATGGATGGTGCAACTTTTTCTATTCTTTCGCCGTCCAGTAAAACGTCGGCAACAACGGTGTGGCCCTCATTAACGACCTGTATATTTTTGAAAAGGTATTTTTGCATATCTTGACGCTGATTAAAGTATAAAATATTTCGTAAATGGAAGCAGGCGCTGTTGTTAGCAGTTGGTTGCCTGCTGAATAAAGATAAAAATGTACAAGAGTCCCGCTAAAGACGGGATCGTTGATGCGACGTCCGCCCGGCTATGCCATTCGGACAAGCCAATGAAGTTGAAAAAATGATCCAATGCCTGGCCCATACAACAACACAAACTAACGAAGAACTAAAATATAATTACCAAACAATGCAAATTATTAAAAGCTTATCCAAACTACTGATTTTTATTTTGCCTGCCACAGCATCGGCACAAACCACTTACCTGCAACAGGGCGACAAAGCATATCAATTGCTGGAAAGACTGGAAATAAAAGCCCAGCGAAATTCAATTCTTAATTTTTCAAACATAAAATACCTGAGCCGCAAAGCTATGATGGAAACGGTGCAAGGCCTGGATAGTTCGGCTAAAGCCAATGTTGCCGGCGGCAAACCCGACTCTTTAAGAATGACAAAAATTGATGAGGATAACTTACGCAGTTTTTACATGAACAACCTGGAATGGGCCAACGAACCGGCTGAAAATTGTGCCAGCAA
>CAXTPJ010000700.1:0-2441 GCA_964245855.1 uncultured Ferruginibacter sp.
TGGGATTGTTCTTCAGGCCCCCTGCTCCGGCATTGGAACCACCGTTTCCAAAAAGGGATAAAATATTTTGTAAACCGCCCCCGGCAAGCACGCCCTGAAATTCTTCTGCTACTGAATGGGTAGCATCTGCCAGTACTGCATTATTTTTTTCGTTGGGAATTTCCGGGTTGCTGATTACAGCGTCACCACCTTCTTCTTTCACCAGGTTGAAAAGATTTTCCAGCATAAACAAACGTTTTGAACTTTAAATATAACGCCTTCTTTTTGAAAGTCAAAGCATTTGCTGCAGTTATCTTTTCACCGGCATATTAATTTTGTGTTGCCAGTTTTTCTGCGTTCTCCGCAAACTGCAGCGCTTCAATAAATTCCTGCACGCCGCCGTTGAGTACCTCGTCTAAGTTGTACACTGTTAAACCAATACGATGGTCTGTTACCCTGCCCTGCGGGTAATTGTAGGTTCGTATTTTAGCGCTCCTGTCGCCGGTGCTTACCAGGCTTTTTCTTTTGTGGGCAATCGCTTCTTCCGCTTTGCGTACCTCTTCATCATACAACCTCGTACGCAGCATATCCATTGCCTTTTCCTTATTACCCAACTGGCTCCGTTCTGTTTGGCACATTACCACAATACCGGTAGGCTTATGCGTTAAAAAAACTTTTGTTTCTACTTTATTTACGTTTTGTCCGCCGGCGCCACCGCTTCGGGCGGTTTCCATTTTTACATCGCTTTCTTTCAATTCAAAATCCACTTCCTCTGCTTCCGGCATTACTGCTACCGTAGCAGCGCTGGTATGCACCCTGCCGCTGGCCTCTGTATCCGGCACACGCTGCACCCGGTGTACACCGCTTTCAAATTTCAGCAGGCCATACACATCATCGCCCACTACTTCCAGTTGTACTTCTTTGTAACCGCCAACAGTGCCTTCGCTTTCACTCAGCAAAGCGGTTTTCCACCCTTTCTTTTCACAGTATTTCAAATACATCCGCAACAGGTTGCCGGCAAATAAAGAGGCTTCATCGCCTCCTGTGCCAGCCCTTATTTCAAGGATCGCATTTTTTTCATCATACGGATCTTTTGGTATCAGCATATTGCGCAATTGTTTTTCCAGCGCTTCTTTCTTTTCTTCCAGCTCGGGCAATTCCAGTTTGGCCAGTTCCCTCATTTCTGCATCATCGCTGTTCAATACTTCTTTATTAAAATCAATATTTTCCAGCAGCGCCACGTATTCATTTCTTGCCAGCACAATCTTTTCCAGGCTACGGTATTCTTTACTAATGGCCGTAAATTTTTTATTGTCGCCCACAATTTCCGGGTTGGTCAGCGCCACGCCCAGGTTGTCGAACTTTCCTTTGATCGCATCTAATTTATCTAACATAATTTCCAATCCCCCGAAGGGGAATTTATTTTAATTTTTTGTTACCGGCTTCATAACCAAGGCAGCACTGTTGCGTCGCACTCCTGTACAGCATACCTTTGCGCAGCTATTCAACAGCAAGTTAAGCGGGCTGCTACTGAAGCGGCGACAAATTTACATTATCTCAATCAATCATTTTGTACAGAAAATTTTCAGCAGATCATATTTTTACCGGAACCAGTTTTTTGCCGGGCAATATGGTATTGGTAACCAGCGGGCAAGGGGTTGTAGAAGATCTTATCGACATCTCCGAAGCCGGTGATAATGTTGAACAGTTCAGCGGCATCATCAGCCCGGGTTTTATTAATGCACATTGCCATTTGGAATTAAGCCACATGAAAGGCTTTATCCCTGAACATACCGGCCTGGTTGACTTTGTACTAAAAGTAATTTTCGACCGCCATTTTGATGAAGCAGACATTTACAATGCCATCGACACAGCGGAAAACGAAATGCTGCAAAATGGCATTGTAGCCGCAGGTGATATCTGTAATACAGCTTTCACCATCCGGCAAAAAAGCAAACTAAATGTACGGTACCAGAATTTTATCGAAGCCAGTGGTTTTACTGCAGCAGTAGCCGCCACACGCTTTGAAAAAAGCCTTGAATTGTATAACCAGTTCAAAGCAGTATCGCAAGGCAATTCCATTGTACCACATGCACCCTATTCAGTATCCCCCGAACTGTTTAGCATGATCAATGATTTTGGCAATAAAATCCTCAGCATCCACAACCAGGAAACCATTGCAGAAAAAGAACTCTTTAAAAACAAGCAGGGCGATTTTTTACGCATGTTTCAAAAGATGAACATTGATACCAGCGCTTTTGGACCCAGCGGAAAAACCAGCCTGCAAACATATTTGCCTCAATTGAATAAATACGAAAACCTGTTATTAGTACACAACACGTACACCAAAAAAGAAGACATCGATTTCGAAAAAAATCAAACCTCCACCCTAAACCAGAAAGCTGCAATACCATCTGAAACAAATCACCAATCACCAATCACCAATCATAGATCTTTCTATT
>CAXTPJ010000701.1:0-2438 GCA_964245855.1 uncultured Ferruginibacter sp.
CAGCTTCATTGGCGTCGCACTCTTGTACATTATTTCAATATTGAACTGATACAATCCAATCCCTGCTGAAAGATTATTGCTAAGTAAAATGAGTATGCAACAGAACAACAACACCTCTACGGGTAAAACCCTTTTCGAAAAGATCTGGGAAAAGCACATTGTAAAACAGATCGACAATGGCCCCGCAGTTTTATACATCGATACACATTTCATTCACGAAGTAACCAGCCCACAGGCTTTCAACGGTTTAAATGCAAGGGGTATTAAAGTATTTCGGCCAAAACAAACCGTTGCTACAGCCGATCACAATGTACCAACCCTCAATCAGCATCTCCCAATCAAAGAAGAATTGAGCCGCATGCAGGTGGATGCACTCATAAAAAATTGTGCAGAACATGGCGTAGCATTATACGGCTTAGGGCATCCTTTCCAGGGCATCGTTCATGTGATTGGTCCTGAACTTGGCATTACACAACCGGGTGTTACCATTGTTTGCGGCGACAGCCATACCAGCACACATGGTGCATTTGGTGCCATTGCATTTGGTATCGGTACCAGCGAAGTAGAAATGGTATTGGCTACACAATGCCTGATGCAAACCAGGCCAAAACTGATGCGTATCAATGTAGATGGCCAGTTGAACAATGGCGTAGTTTCAAAAGATATTGTACTATACATCTTATCAAAAATATCGGCCAGTGGCGCAACCGGTTATGCGGTAGAATTTGCGGGCAGTGCTATTCGCTCCCTAAGTATGGAAGCAAGAATGACCATTTGTAACATGAGCATAGAAATGGGCGGCCGCTGCGGATTGATCGCACCCGATGAAACTACGTTTTCGTATATTGATGGACGTGAGTTTGCGCCAAAAGGTGAAGCCTGGGATAAAAAACTGGCAGAATGGAAAGCGCTGTATAGTGATAGCGATGCCATCTTTGATAAAGAATACCACTTTGATGCAGCCGATATTGAGCCCATGATCACTTATGGTACCAATCCTGGAATGGGCATTGGCATTACAGACAGCATCCCAACAGTTGAAACCATTAACGAGAACGATAAATCAGGATTGACCAAATCGCTGGCCTACATGGGGCTTCACCAGGGTGCTGCCATTAAAGGGCAAAAGGTAGATTATGTTTTTATAGGTAGTTGCACCAATTCAAGAATAGAAGATTTAAGAATGGTAGCTGAATTTGTAAAAGGAAAACACAAAGCATCCGATGTGGAAGTGTGGATTGTTCCGGGCAGCAAACAGGTAGAACAACAGGCCATTGCAGAAGGCATCAATACGGTTTTTGAAGAGGCAGGTTTTATGCTGCGCCAGCCGGGTTGTAGTGCCTGCCTCGGTATGAATGAAGATAAAATTCCTGCAGGAAAATATTGCATCAGCACCAGTAACCGCAACTTTGAAGGCAGGCAGGGCGCAGGCGCCAGGACCTTATTGGCCAGCCCGTTAACAGCAGCAGCAGCAGCTATTACCGGCGTTGTCACCGATGTAAGGGAATTGTTGAATTGATAATTAATAACAGGTAATTGAATAATGAGTAAAGCTAAAGTTAATATCATCCAGTCATCATTTGTTCCACTGGATATCGAAAATGTGGATACGGACCAGATCATCCCGGCAAGGTTTTTAAAAGCCACCACAAGAGATGGCTTTGGTAAAAATTTGTTCCGTGACTGGCGTTATGAAAAT
This sequence comes from uncultured Ferruginibacter sp., assembly GCA_964245855.1. Taxonomy (GTDB): domain Bacteria; phylum Bacteroidota; class Bacteroidia; order Chitinophagales; family Chitinophagaceae; genus Ferruginibacter. The sequence goes on from CAXTPJ010000701.1 coordinate 1,700, forward strand.
GATGATGAAACAAAACCTAAAGCAGATTTTATATTAAACAATGATCAATACAGTGGCGATATTTTAGTAGCAGCAAAAAATTTCGGCTGCGGCTCATCAAGGGAACATGCCGCCTGGGCCATTTATGATTATGGTTTCAAGGCAGTGGTATCAAGCTTCTTCGCAGATATTTTTAAGAACAATGCGTTAAACAACGGTTTATTGCCGGTAACTGTGTCGGAAGAATTTCTACAAAAAATCTTTGCCGCATCCAGCATCAGTCCTGACTCACAATTAGAGATCAATCTACAAGAACAAACCATTAAATTATTAGGGATTCAAGTTCCCTCCCAGGGAGGGAATTTAGGGGAGGCCTCCGAATCATTCGAAATCAGCGCCTATAAAAAAACTTGCATGCTGAATGGCTATGACGATATCGATTACCTGTTAAGCATGAAAGAAGATATTGTACAATATGAAACAGCACATTAATTATAATCCATACCGCACAACCAGAAACCACAAACAAAAATGAACAGCTTACGATCAATTAACGGAACATTCAAATACGCTCCTGAAGCAACAGAAGGAAATACTTCTGCTGTTAAAAATGGCAAGACTTTCTCTATCACTGTTATTCCTGGCGATGGTATCGGCCCTGAAGTAACACAACAGTCAGTACACATCTTAAATGCCGTGGCAGAAAAATTTGGCCACCAGTTTAATTATCAATATTGTTTGATGGGTGCCGTTGCCATTG
>CAXTPJ010000702.1:0-2421 GCA_964245855.1 uncultured Ferruginibacter sp.
CTTAAATCCCCGGCAGTATACCCTGTAAAGTCTTCATTTATTTGCTGACTGTAACCAAAAGCCACTGCAGACAAAAAAAAGAGGAAAGAAACAATTTTCTTCAACGTAGTATTTCTTTTCATTTTATTTTTTATTTGGAATTCTAAAAGTTGTTTTGATAAAAGCATGTTTAATTTAAATTCTGAATTCAGAATTTTTTAAACATAGTTATTCGAAATTTATAAAGCCTGTTGAAGGAAAATACCCTAAATGTGGTTGAATTGGAATGTGAAATTTTGTCATAATTTTTCTTGTGTGTACTTATTAAGTTATCAAATACTGCTATTTGTTATCAGCTTTTGAAATAAGTATAGAAAACTGTTATAATAGTTAAAATAAAAAACTGTTTTATCAGGGGTATGCATATAAGCTCTGCAAAATAGGTTAAAAAAGCAACATAATAGGATTTGGCTCCGTGTTTTTTCAACAGGTTGTTAAGGATACAACCCTAATTCGACATTTTGAGTCTGATCATGTTAGCCAGATCGTCAGGTAATGATATTCTTACAAAAGAATTCATTGAAATAAGTAACCGGCTAATTATTTATTTAAGATTAACCGTCCGGGAGTTTCCTGTTATGCAAATTCAGTTCAGAAACAACCTATTTTTTGGGTACTATTTTTAATGATATATTTAATAAATTCTCTCAAAGATTGCCCGGCATAAGCTTAATAACCGCATCAAGGCCTTTTTGGTAATACTTATTTTATTTCTTTGTCTTGATAACGGCTGCGGGTTTTCCTATAATGTATTGGCTGATTACTTTGCACATCTATTTATATGCGGAAATTACTGTATCTTGCCCTCCACTTTGATCGCATTGCTGAAATAAATAGGATGTATAGTTATTGGAATGATAGTCTTTAATATGGAAAAACATTGTTGTTTTTAAATTGTTCGCTACCTTCTTCCGCAGCTTTTTTTATAATTTCCGCAAGTTTTTAAAATCGCCCTGATCCGTTTATCCTGACAGAAAAAACTTCCAGACAACTTCCAGCAAAACCATTGAATGCAGGCGGGTAAAGCAATCTGCTGTAATACTGCCGATTTTTTTGCGGCATAACCAGCACTGCAAAGCAAAACATTGCATCAAATTAAATGGACACTATTTTATCTTAAAAAAATATAATTAAAATAAGCACGGCATTTGTAAAATTGAACTGCTTTGCAATCTGCAAAGATTTTATCAATTAATAAAGCCTTTATTATCCTGAATCACGTACATATAAAAACATTTCTTTTGAAAGTTAAATCAACCACGATGAAATTTACATTTACCCGTTCTTTTTTCTCCACCGCAAATTTTTTGTCGGTACCCCGCATTGCTGGAATTTTCTCCAAAATGACAGGAGTTATCCTGCTTATTTTAGGGATAAATTTCAACAGCTACGCCCAGCCAACTGTTTTGGGAACGGATATCGTAAACGGCGCTTATGCCACCTACAATTTAAATACCGTGGGTGGATTTAAACAATACCGGCTGCAGGCTACAATAGGTGCCGCAACCAGTACCAGGAAATGGGAATTTGCCACGGGTACTGCAGCAAGTACCAATTATGCCACCAACTGGCGACCATATACTACTGGTGAAACCATTACCGGATATAATACTTTTATCAGCCCGGTTACGGATGTGGCTTCGGCAAGGTATAATACCGGCTTTGGCGGTAACGGGGGATTTGTACCGGCAGTAACTGCCAATTCTTATTATACATTCAATGTAAGCAACAATGCGGCGGCGGATAATTCCATGGCGGTGCTGCAAACAACCTATAACCCGGAAACAATCAGCACGGTTACACAAAATCCTGCTACCCCGGGATCAGCATCCGGTGTTACCGTTACCATTGTAACTTCTGCAGCACCACAAGCCAATGTATTTATACGGTATTCTACCAGCAGCACCTTTACTACTTCCACTATTGTGCAGGCATCTTTTGCAGGTGCTACCGGTACAGCAGTTATACCTGCACAACCTGCCGGAACCACCGTTTACTATTATGTGTACAACAGCCCAAAAACAAAAGTTGCCATTGATGCAGATGCAGTAAGTTATGGGCAGTCAGCACATGACATGGCTACACTCAACCTGTTGAATAATGCCGGGGCCAACTACAGTTACCTGGTACTTCCTGTAACAGTCAATGCAACAAATGCCATCAATGATGCCGGGTATAGTACATTGGCGGCAGCCTTTGCCGCAATTAATGCAGGTACCCATACCGGTGTAATCAATGTATCTGTTGGCGGCAATACTATAGAAACTGTTTCAGCTTTACTGAATGCAAGCGGTACCGGGAGCTCATCTTATACGCCGGTAACTGTTAAGCCACTTGGCAATGCCGCAAGAACTGTCACTGGAACCATTGCCGGTGGATTGA
>CAXTPJ010000703.1:0-2418 GCA_964245855.1 uncultured Ferruginibacter sp.
CAACACATCCAGCACTATGCCCAGCAAAGTTGTTTTGCCGCTTCCATTTGGTCCAAGAATTCCATACACAGTTCCCTCCGGTACCGTAAAACTTACATTGTTGAGCGCCTGGACATGGCCGTATTGTTTATTGAGGTTATTGATAGATAATATTGCCATAATTTTTCTTTACCCGATAAATATATAGGAAGGTTTTGATATTCTATTATCAAAATTATAAATGGCTGAATTTGACCATATTAACCGGATACTATATGATCAACAGGTTATTATTTCTGATCCAAAATAAAAATTACGCCTTAAAAAAATGGCTGAGAAAATCTCAGCCACATAAATTCTATCAATAGTCATGAAATCTAAACTTCCTCAATCCTAAACCTTACTCACTATCATATCCCCACTGGATCAGCGTAGCGCCCCAGGTAAAGCCGCCGCCAAAAGCCGCCAGCACAATATTGTCGCCTTTCTTTAATTGCTTTTCCCATTCCCATAAACACAGGGGAATAGTGCCAGCCGTGGTATTACCATAACGCTGGATATTCAGCATTACTTTTTCTACCGGCAGGCCAATGCGGTTGGCAGTAGCATCAATGATCCTTTTATTGGCCTGGTGCGGCACCAGCCACGCAATATCGTCGCCGGTTAAATTATTTCTTTGCAGTAATTCATACGCCGCATCTGCCATGCCTTTTACGGCTGCTTTAAATACGGGTTGGCCATCCTGGAACACAAAATGTTCTTTGGCATCAATGGTTTCATGCGTGGCTGGTTTTAAAGAACCGCCCGCTTTCATATGAAGGTAAGCCCTGCCGCTGCCGTCGCTTTTCAACACACTGTCAAGCACACCGCTTCCATCGGTCGTGGGTTCCAGCAAAACAGCGCCGCCGCCATCGCCGAAAATGATGCAGGTGGAACGGTCGGAGTAGTCAATGATGGCGCTCATTTTATCGGCGCCTGCTACCACCACTTTTTTATAGCGGCCGCTTTCAATTAAAGCAGCACCGGAAGTTAAACCATATAAAAAACCGGAACAGGCAGCACTTAAATCGTAGCCCCAGGCATTAACAGCGCCTATTTTATCGCATACAATATTTGCCGTGGCCGGAAAAACCATATCCGGCGTTACCGTTCCGCAGATCAAACAATCAATTTCTTCGGGTGAGATGCCTCTTTTTTTACAAATTTCCAATACTGCCGGCACTACCAGGTCGGAAGTAGCCAATCCTTCTCCTTTTAAAATCCTTCTTTCCTCTATACCTGTCCTTGATTTTATCCATTCATCGTTGGTATCTACCAATGTTTCTAAAATGGCATTGGTGAGCCTGTATTCCGGTACATATCCGCCTACTGCTGTAATTGCTGCTGTGATTTTTTGCATCGTCAGTTAAATTTGAATGAATCTGTTTTGCTGATTTTTCTGATAAGAAAGCAAAAGTAATGGAAATATAACAAGCATAAATTTGCCTTTACAAAACACATTTTTCCTATATTCGCCTTTTACTTGTATTCTGCTTATGTACGCATACCTCCAGGGAAAATTTACTTTCAAAAATCCAGCCCAGGTATATGTTGACGTAAATGGCGTGGGCTACGAAGTGAATATCAGTTTAAATACATACGCACATATCCAGTCGTTAAATGAAGGAAAGTTGTTCACTTTTTTACAAATCAAAGAAGATGGACACACGCTTTTTGGCTTTTTCGACAAAGGGGAAAAAGAAATGTTCGTACAATTGATCAGTGTTTCGGGTGTTGGTGCAGCTACTGCGAGGATGATGTTGTCTCACCTGAAACCCGATGAAATAAGTAAAGCCATCGTCCAAAGCAACGTAAAACTGCTCGAAAGCATCAAAGGCATAGGAAAGAAAACAGCCGAAAGGCTGGCACTCGAACTAAGGGATAAAGTAGGCAAAATCGCTACTGACAACGACATTCCTGTTTTAGCAGGCAATAGTTTGCAGCAGGATGCGTTAAATGCTTTAGTTGCCCTTGGTATATCCCGGCCCCAGGCTGATGCGGCTATACAAAAAATTAACCTGTCACAACCAAACATTGATAATTTAGAAGAACTGATTAAAAAAGCACTGAAAGCAATTTGATAAAATTTTACTTTAATTAATTACCAAGAATGTTTTTTAAAAGAAAATTATTACCAAATAGCTATGGCTTTTTGTGTTTGGCTGTGCTGTTGCTAACTGTTTTTTCCTTACCGGCTTTTGCTCAAAAGCCCGGAACAGACAGCAGCAAAACCACTACCAATCCGCCGGATACTTTTCCACCTAAACCGATTGGCCCAACCGGCCCGTTGCAGTTTCCTATCCAGGATCGCCGGGGCGACTTTTTAAGCGGCGGCCACCGCAGGACATTCGATTTTAATACGCCTTCTAACATTACTGATTCTGTAGGTTATGATCCTAA
>CAXTPJ010000704.1:0-2413 GCA_964245855.1 uncultured Ferruginibacter sp.
AAATAGGTTGACCATTTTTTGTGATAAAATTGGGTTGATTATTAAAGTTAGCCCGGAACATTGATAAGTCTTGAAAAAAATCTTTTAAGGGATTTTTTCAGACTTATCAACATTCCTGCCAGCTTGCTTTTTATAAGAGCGATAAGTGTGTGTTTGATGCGTATGAGCATAGCTGGGTGTTTGCATTTCAATGGATCTGTGCCTTCTTTCATCGTTATAAATTGCTACAGCCTTGCTCAGCATTTTATTGGCAATTTCAAGCGAAGGGATTGTTTTTATTAATCCAAATTCATACTCCATCGTTTGATTGATTCTTTCAGCCACTGCATTTTCGTAAGGGTCATATTTTTCTGTGGTGCTTAAAATCATAGCATTGTTTGTTGCAAATTCAGTGTATCTAGGGAAGCAATATTGAATGCCTCTGTCGCTGTGATGGATGGTATTTTTATTGCTGTGTTCTTTGTTGTTTATGGCCATTTGTAAAGCATCTTTTACAAGCCCTGTTTTCATATTGTCGTCTAATTTATATCCCATCACTTTCTTTGAATACAGGTCTGTAACCAATGCTAAATAAGCATGTCTGTTTTCGATTTTAATGTAGGTTATGTCGCTAACAAATACCTGTTCGGAATGGGTAACAGGAAGCTCTTTAATGAGGTTTTTAGGCTTGTGGTAATTATGGTTAGAGTCGGTGGTTATAAAGCACCGCTTGGTTTTTGGTACCAGTAAACGTTGGCTTCTGCAAAATTTTAAAAACTTGTCCCTGCCCATTTTTATATTGCTTTGGCGAAGCCTGTCGACAATGTCGAGGTGCAGTTTTTCAGTACCGTACCTTGGCATTTTTTTTCGGATGGGTTCAATCATTTTTTTAATGATACCAGCTTCCCTTTCCCTTCTTTTTTGGGCTTTTATTTTTTTATAGTATCCTTGTTTAGATAGCCCGAAACATTCATACAGCCATTTTACTTTGTAAGGCTTTTTTTCTTTTTCTGTATCTCGTTTGTCAATGCTTCGGGCAAGTACTTTTTTGAAAGTTCTTCCCCTGTAACTTTTTCAAAGTCAACAATAATGTCTTGCTGCAGTTCTTTAATAAACTCCAGGGCTTCGATGCGTTCCTTTTGTTTTTTGATGATGTCGTCTTTACTCATACCATTTTTCTTTTGCTCAAAGGTGCTTAATTTTTGCATCCAATAGGTGATTGAGCTTCGGGAAATGTTGTAAACTTTTGCAGCATGGTTAATGGAAATCTGTCCATTATGAATTTTGTCAATGACGGAAAGTTTGAAGTCGAAACTTACTTTTTGATACTGTTTTTTTTGGCAGGTTGCCGTTTTGTTCTGTGTCATAGTGTTGCTAAAAATGATGAATTTTTAGTCAACCTATTTTAGGGTTTGTCAGTCACGCGCATTACACACAACGGTTGAGCTTGGCGTTGTTGGGATATTTGAAAATCGTCAGCCCGTAACCGCTGCTTAATTAGAAGACTAAAGTCCACGATTAATTGCAAAGCCCAATTGGAAAACGTCACGCCCAGATTGGAGCTGATATTGATTTACAGTTGAAGTTACAATGTCCAGCCCCAATAATGCCAAGCTACCTGTTAGCGGCTGTGCTTGTTTAAGACAGGGAGCCCTAATTTCTCAAATGCTTGTTTTGCCTTTTCAACCTTTTCAGGAAAAAGAACAATATTGCTATACTTGTTTAGAGATTTGTCAATACGAACAACTGGAACTTTCTTGTCGTTTAATTCAAGTATACTTTTCATATTTCAAATTTAAGATTTTTTCCGTTGAACAACAAACGCTTGGTAATCTTTACCTTTTTCAAAACTTTCCCATTCGCTTTGAGTTTGCCCAAATATCTCAAAATCAGATACAACAAGGTCATAATATTTAGTTATGCCCATCCTGTAAAGTCTGGTTCTTGCTGCTGTACTACCGGTTGCATAAACCCATGCTTCCGGTTCTTTGTCACAAAAAGCGTAAAGGGCTGCAACGACAGTTGCTAGAATTTTCAAACTGTCGCCATTGTCTGTAACTACCTTATCATCAATTTCTCCTGTTAAATAATTCCTGTCACCAAAAGCAAGGTTATAAAGATTATTTTGATTTACTAAAGAGAATTGAATGATTTTTTCAATTTTACCTTTTGGACCTTCACTTAGAAAGTCAAATGTAGCCAAGTCTGCATCAGCCTTTAGTTCATATCTATCGAGTTTCATATTTCGTCTTTGTCATTACAAAAATATGAGTTTTCGTTATGCTTTAGTTAGAATGCAGTAAGCAATTCGCATAGACGCTAACGTGCCGGGCTTTGAGCTGATTGGGAATTATTCTTCCGTCAGCCCGGAACTGTTGTTGATTGAAAGACTAATGTACAAGATTAGATTGAAACGCCCAATTGGAAAACGTCA
>CAXTPJ010000705.1:0-2403 GCA_964245855.1 uncultured Ferruginibacter sp.
GGCCACCAGTTGCCCAACAGTGATGGTGCAACTTTTAAAATGCTCAACAGTGATTATTCAATTGATAAAAATCAATGTTATTACCGTGGACAAATAATGAAGCAGGCCGATCCTGCTACCTTGAAAATTAAAAACCAGGATTACTCCGTTGATAAGAATGGTGTATACAGGAAAGAAATAAAAATTGATAACGACCCATCCATATTTCAAACATTCGACAGCAGCAGCGTGGTTCGCACTGCCAATGTAGTATCTGTTTACAGTTACCTTGTTCCCTTGCCTGCTGGTGCAACCTTTACTTTTTTGCAGCATAATTATTATGCCGTCAATGGGCAGGTGTATCGCTTTAACGATGTAGTGAAAGGCGCTACAGAAAAGGGTTTTAAAGCGCTCGATGAATGGTGCTGCATATCAAACGGCCATGTCTTTTATGATACATCCATCATTGAACAGGCCAACCCGGCAACCTTTAAACAACTGGTATCGCCGTATGCAAAAGACGACCGCCATGTTTTCTTTTTTGAAAGAATGATCGAAGGAGCCGACCCTGCCAGCTTTCAAATTTTGAATGATAAATTTCAATGTGCTAAAGACAAACATGGTTTGTATCATGAAGACAGGCGTATCCCAAATACCACTGCAGCAGATAGGGCCAATACAAAAGAATGCATCAAATGCGATGAGGCCACGATCTATTTTGCAGAACAATAATAGCTGCCGTTTATAGTTTGATACCTACCACATCTATTCCTTATTCCACCATAAAAACGTTGCCGTTAAACAGCCTGTTCCCTGCTGGTATTTTTGAGTTGTAATCAAACCAACAACAATGAAAAGTTTTATCCTGTCTGCTGTATTGATTTCGTCCATCATCATATTTTTTATGAGTGTGCTGGATAGCAAGGTCAATAATTTTGTCCGCAATTTACCCGAGTGGTTTGCCTGGATCGGTGTTGCCATTTTTTTCATTGGTTTTTTACTGTCTTTGTATTGGGGCATCACCGGCATTTTTAAAGGGCAGCGTTTGTTGAATTGTATCGGCATTGGCTGCAGTGTGTTCGGGTTGGCGTTGTATGCTTTTTTCTATGTACTGGAAACCGGCAGGGGAAAGGAAACCGCCGGCCAGTTTGATCATGAATTAAGTAAAATAGAAGCCAGTCAAAAACAGGCGCTGGATACCTTGCTGGCACAAACAAATACTCAACCAACCGATGTGCAGATCGTTCCTTACTGGGGCATGAACAACAATACATCCAGCTTTGCACTTTGCATTCAAAAAGGAAATATCATTGCCCTGCAAATAAAAGGAAAGCCGCTGAACGATGTAAAAGCCGTTGCAGCATTCAAGCATTTAAACTGGCTCATTTTAGAGAACTGCGGCTTGAAAAGTATTGACGGTTTAAACCTTCCTTTATTGCAGCGGCTGGCAATTAACTACAACAATATTACCAGCCTTTCGGGCATTGAAAACTCTCCTCAAATTGCGTGGCTCAATTACCGAAACAATCCTGTCACAGATTCTGCAGCATTGCAACACTTAACAAATAATAACCTGTTTATCTCAGGCGAATAACTCAAACTGCTATGAACGATCTTTCTTTTAAAATACTCACTTTCACTATCATTAATGTATTGATGTTTGGCGCTGTTTACCTGTATGGTTACCGCTATCACCCAAAATTGGCGTTGTGGTTGTGTGTTGCAACTGCAGTTGTAATGATGATAGCCTGTTACTACAGTGGGGCTTTTCTGCTCTTTTCATTGGTGTTTTGCATGGCCTATTTATTCATCCTTAAAAAGCCGGATCAAACAACCGCTTTCAAAACATTGTACGCAAAGCACCATGTATTTACTTCAAAGAAAATCTCTGCCGCAGCACTCGAAATATTGGGCGATAAAAACTGGCATTTTGCAGAAGCTTCCGTCATAGGCATAACGGGTAAAACGAATCAATATTTATTTTGGCAGGGCTATTTAAAAAGTACGGTAAGTTCCGGGCAATATACCAGGAGTACGGTTTACACGCATTACATTGCATTTATTTTTCCGCCCGGTTCGGTGAGCAATGCTTTTAAGCAGGTTGCAAAAGCGTCGGCCGATAAATCGGGTTACACCCGCTGGGACAAGTTCAAATTCTTTTTTAAGCATGATACTGAAAAGCCTAACCTCGTAACTGTTGCGCCTGATGGCACACTGATAATGCAATTCCTTACGCTGCAGGATGCAGAACATTACGCCAGGCGATTCGATTGGATAAAAGAAAACATCGGCATTACTTACTACCCGGTAACGGCAGTTTCGTTTGGGAATAACTGAATGCTGTCAGCAAAGTTTTTTACTATTCCTTTAGAAGCTGTTTGAGTTAATTATCCGCTAATGATTATGTGAATAAGTTGAAAAGAA
>CAXTPJ010000706.1:0-2393 GCA_964245855.1 uncultured Ferruginibacter sp.
GTTCGAACACACGGTTCAAAAGTTCTTGTTTTTGCAGGGTATCCGCAATATTATAGAGATACCGCATATCCGTCAGATTGTACAAACCGTCCCTCAAAAGTCCAGATAAAATGGTCTCTGCCTTGTTGCAATGCAGTATTGATGTCTGAAGCGAGTGAACCTGCTGTGTACAATCAGTAAACCATCGATTATAGGTTTCAGGTGAAATCTGATTGGCGATAAATTTATCTTCTACACTCTTCAATTTTTCCTGCACAATCTCTAACTGGCGTTTGTATTGAATCAGTTGGCGCTTGCTGGTTTTGTTGTGCTGTTCCAGCATACCTTCTTCCTCTTCCCTGATGGCACTAACCATGTATTCTGGCAGGCTTAAATAATCCAGAACCTGGTTCATTTTATCATGTGCCTTAATAGCACTGATGTTATTGTGCTTACTCGTTACCCTGCATTTATAGTAATAGTAATAGTTGCCATGCCGGCCACGGCTGGGCGCCCCAGTAAGTGGTAAACCACAATGACAATGCAAGACACCCCTAAGCGGGAGATCATCGCTGACTGAAATGCCTTTACCTCTTTTTGCCTTCAGCATTTGCTGTACTTTGTTCCAGGAGTCAATATCAACAATGGGTTCATTTTTAGAAGGAAACAAGCCGCCCGGATGATCTTTCCAGGGCTTTACCATTTGTTGAGCACTGTATATTGGATTGCTAAGCATGTTATGAATGATGCTACTGCCTTTTCTTCTAAAACCCATCAAACGGCATCTGTCCAAAATATCTGATTGTGAAACGCCCTGAAGAAAACTTTTAAAAACAAAACTTACAATGGCGGCTTCCTTTTCTTCAATCACCAGGTAAGTGCGTTTCTCGTCTTTACGGTAACCAAAGGGCGCATTTGGGCCAATCCATCGTTGATCTTTTGTCTTGGCTGCATAGATTCCTCCGTTGATATCGCTTGCTCTTTTGAGGTTGTCAGTGTTGCCTAAAGTAAACTCGATGCTCATCATGAAGAAACTGGTATGCTCATTTACATCGTACACCATGTTGCGGCCACAACTCACTATCTTGATGCCATACTTATTCTGAATTTCTTTAACCATATTGATCGCATCGCCCAACTCCCTGCTAAACCTGGTAAGCTCCGCCACCAGTAAATAATCAATTTTATTTTTCTGACTCTTAATAAATTTAAAAAGCTTTTGAATATCTGGCCGGTCAAAATTTCTTGCTGTATAGCCGTCATCCTGGAATGTATCCAGTACTTCTACTTCATTGTTTTTAACCCATAAGCCTGTGACAATCTCCTGGCGCTCTATGCTGCCAGTGCTTTGTCCGTCTTTACTGAACCGGTGGTATCTAATTGCTTTTTTTGGCATCGTTTAAAAGTTTAGTGAACCTTATTTTGGCTACTAAATGTACAAATGCTTTTTCCTCCGGTGTCAGCATTTTCTTCACCGGCTTTTTTTTGGATGGTATAATAAATAGTTTGCTCACTTTTCTACACTGCCTCTGTACTCAGGTTGCGTTTTAGAATGATTAGTTTCCCTGCAGTATTTTTATGTCCTCCAGGCGCAATTTTTCTTTTGTTTCGAGTTCATTTTTTTTACACTCAAAAGCTTCTTCCATTTTTTTTGAATCGAAGCCATGATGTGATTTGTTGCCGATGATCTCACCAATTAATTCACCTATAAACTTTTTTCCAGAAGCAGATTGTTTAGAGGAAGCTTCAAGTCCATCGATTAATAATTCATAATCTTTTTCTGTTAATGGTAATTGCTGTTCCGTTTGCATAAATATTTAAGTTTAAAAGTTACAATTCCATTTTAGCCAATCCCTCTGTGAGCTTGTTATCCAGTTGGCTCAGCAGCGCAACACCCTGGTTTAATACCATTTTCAACTGGTTAAAATATTCTTTATGATCAGTAGGAACTCTGTCACGGATATTGGAAGCCATTTCAATATTACCTTCTAAATTGTTTTGGAGTGCCTGCAGGCTTTGTCTGTATTTCATGAGAATGATGCTTTGTTTTTTTCGCATGGAACTTTTTCGTTTAACCGTTCGGGTGAGGCCTTTGCTTTCATCATCAGTAATTCTTCAATTCCACTCATACAGAAGTACCGGAGGTTAACCCATATTGTTGTTTCAGCAAATGTTGAATGATTGCTCAACTGGCCAGCCCTCTCATATATGCTCTGCAGTTGTTGATTAAGCGATTCTATTTCTTCTGAAAATGTTGCCATAATTTGCTACTTTGTTTATCGGTTATTTTAAAAACGATTTCGAATGATAAAAATCAATACCATTCCTTTAAGCTTGACAGATCAAGAAATACAGCAGCCAAAATGGAAAATATTGAAGCCAATTGCTGATCGGGATTTAGATTCTTATAAACA
>CAXTPJ010000707.1:0-2387 GCA_964245855.1 uncultured Ferruginibacter sp.
CTGAAGATCGGGCAGTTCGTTGATCACAAAAATGCTGCGGTTGCTTCTCGGGATAATACCATAGTGCAATACCCTTTCATCTGCAAAACTCAACTTTAAATTGGCCGCTTTAATCGGGTCAATATCACCAATCAAAGCTGCTACGCTCACATCCGGTGTAGCCAGTTTTTCGCCATAACGCTGGCTGCGGTGCAGCCAGGCAACAGGTGTGTTGTCGCCATGTTCAGCAATCAGGTCAATGGAATAACGGGAAATAGGCTGCAACGGATCATCATTGATCTCACTGCCCGCCACCACCGGAATATATTCATCCAGCAATTGAATCATCTGCCTCGCCATCCTTGTTTTTGCCTGTCCACGCAGGCCAAGAAATAAAATGTTATGTCGTGATAACAATGCCCTTTCTGTATCAGGAATTACACTGTCTTCATAACCCAAAATGCCGGGAAAAGCATTTTCTCTGGAACGGATTTTTTTAATCAGGTTCTCCCTTATTTCATCCTTAATACTTTTTGAAACGTAACCGCTTTTTACCAGTTCGCCCAATGTTGAAATGTTGTTTATGCTCATGTATTTTTTTTCTGTTGTAAATAGTAAGGTTTAGTAAGTTGATTGGTAAAAGCGCAGCATTAAAACACGGTCTTTCTTTTGCCGCTTTCAAAGTCTTTAAAGATAAAAGCGCCCAGTTTATCGAGGCTCGCAAAAAATGCTTTGCCATTATTGGTTTCTGTAAATTCCTGTACAAACTTTTGCAGGTAAGGGTCGCTGGCTATCATAAAAGTGGTAATCGGTATCTTCAGTTTTTTACATTGTGTTGCCAGGCTCATACAACGGTTCAAAATTTTCCTGTCCACACCAAAACTGTTTTTGTAATACTTAGTTCCCACTTTCAGGCAGGTTGGTTTGCCATCGGTTATCATGAATATCTGCTTGTTAGGGTTCCTTCTTTTGCGTAGCAGGTCCATCGCCAATTCAAGCCCGGCAACGGTATTGGTATGATAAGGCCCCACTTGTAAATAAGGCAAATCTTTCACTTCAATCGTCCACGCATCGTTGCCAAACACCACTATGTCCAGCGTATCTTTTGGATACTTTGTTTGTATCAGTTCACTCAACGCCATTGCCACTTTTTTGGCAGGCGTTATCCTGTCTTCGCCGTACAGGATCATGCTATGACTGATATCGATCATCAGCACGGTAGAAGTCTGGCTTTTAAAATCCGTTTCCCTTATCTCCAGGTCATCTTCATGCAAGCGAAAACTTTCTGCACCATGATTGATCTGTGCATTGCGTATCGAAGCGGTAAAATCAATCTGCTCCAGTGTATCACCAAATTGAAACGGCCTGGTTTCAGGATTAATTTCATCACCGCCGCCAGGTTTAAATGTATGGTGATTGCCCTGTTTGGTTTTCTTGATCTTTCCAAAAATTTCTTCCAAACTTTTTTTGCGGATGCCCTGTTCTGTCTTCGGCGTAATTTTTATTTCGCCCTTTCCCTTGTCTTCATCAATGTATCCTTTCTCTTTCAGGTCTTCATAAAAATCACCCATACCATATTCATCGTCCGTCAGTTTGTATTCTTTATCCAGTTCATTCATCCACTGCATCGCTTCATTTACATCGCCGTTGGTATAAGTCAGTAACTGCATAAACAAATCGAGCAATTGCTCAAATTTGCTCTTCGCATTTTCGCTCGGGTCATAATGAGAAAAATTAAATCCTTTCATAGTTGTGATTTTTTTTGGACGACAGCCAACAGTCCACAGACAACAGATACGCTTTGTTTCTGTGGTCGGTGGTCAATCGTCCGTCGTCATCTAACAAACAGCCAAGCGCATCAATAGTTCAATGCATAAATAAATTGTACGGCAACCACTCCCGATGTCTGCAACCTCTATCCGGCTTTACATTCCAAATCCGCCACCTAGCCTGGCTTCTTCCACCTCCCCCTTTGGGGGAGGCCGGGAGGGGGCTCTTCAGCGGGTTTTCCATTGCAATCCGGCGTAAGATTTTAACGGCACTACGTTTAATCAGCGTCAATTTCCGCATGATCGGTGTCCTCACCGGACCATTATTTAAGAAGTGCAGGTCGGTGAGGACACCGACCATGGATACAAAAAAATGAAATATCCTATTAAATACCTAGTCAGAATGGAAAGGCCGTAGCAAACTTTTGCACCGAGCCTAAGTTTTCATTTTTATCATAGCCTGCATTATATACTTTTTTCCCCATGGTCGGTGTCTTCACCGACCATTAATTAAAATAAGCCAAAGCAGTGGCGTTCCGGTTACGCAACCCCACCGGTGGCAGAGGTTGAAACCAATTAATTTAAAAGAGGCTACAAAAACATGTAAGTTTTTTTTACTAAACAAAAAATCCTTTCGTT
>CAXTPJ010000708.1:0-2387 GCA_964245855.1 uncultured Ferruginibacter sp.
TGATTATACTACCACCGAAAAATCGGGTAGCCAGGAAACCACCATCAGCAGTGGGGTAGCCAGTTATGAACCAAGTATCGGCAGCGAAGAAAATCCTTTTAGGGAAATTGTAAGCTTCAGCAATAAGTTGCCGCTGGCTTCAGCCCAGTTTGGTGCTATAGAAATGCCGATGCTGGAAGGCCTTTACCCGTCACCCAATATTGTGTACAGTAAAGTAACCGTCCGTTCCATCAACCGTAAAGGAAAATTTCATGATTCAACACTTCGGTCTGCAATTGGCAAACAGGTCACAGAATTTTATACAGCCAAAGATTACCCGGTGTATTCAGCCATTACACCAATGAATACCATTGATTATAATAAAAACCCGTTCTTCTCTTTTTTCTACAAAGAAATAATTAACCGCAGGATCATCAGCCAGGGCTTTTTAGTAGAAACCAACGATATGCATGGTAAAATGAAGTCGCAGGCGGCCTATAGTGAAAGTGATGAAAAAACTCCTTTATCAGCGTCTTACCATACCTATAAAAACACCGGTAAAAATGGGCTAAATGATAAAGTGGATTTTGTGTACAACAAAGAGTCGGGGGCGGTACACAGTGGCAACATGGGTATTGATGCAGAGTTAATGACTGATGTAAGAGAGTTCAGTGTTAAAAGCAATGGCCTGAATGGCCAGGCGCAGGTAGACTTATTTACTTTCGCTCTTATCATTGTTGCACTGCCTACTTATTTCCCTCTTAAAACCTATAATGAAAACAAATACCGGGCGGTTACCTGTACCAAGCTGATCAATTACCATGCTATTGAAGATATGGTTACTGTAATGGACAAAGGCAGTATAGTAAGTACCGTTACTACTGCATACGATGCAGAAACAGGTAGTGGTATTGTAACCAAAACTGCCAATGAATTCAATGACCCAATTTACAATATAAACTATCCGGCATATTGGGCTTATAGCGGTACGGGGTTGGCATACAAGAATATCAATCGTGAATTTTCGGGAGCTACATTTAGTGAAGGAGTTTTAAATATACCAGGAATGAGTAGCCAAGATATTTCTAATATCATTGAAAGTGGCGATGAACTCTATATTACAAAGCAGCAAAATATACCTCCGCCTGTTGTTGTGCCAAAAATTTCAGGTACGGTTAGTTACTACTGCAGTGCTACCAATAATGGCCAGGGTGAAGTGTCGTTGAGTTTTACATTTCCAACACCTACACCACCTAATCTTCGTTTTAATGTTGGATGGCTGTATCAGAACAATGGGGCTTATGGTGGCGCTGGAGTAATGATGCCGTCGTATGCAAATCCGATGGATAATACTATACGATATATAGATGTTCCTGCCGGAGTAACTTCTTATACCACTCCATGGCCTCATTTAAATAGTTCAAACCAGTTTTGGGATTGCTTTGACGGATTGTCTAGCCTTCAATTTCTTTACAAAAAAATGTTTATACTTAAGGTAGCAACCCCTTCCAATTATAAGGCAGATCTTGTATGCACTACCCCTGGCCTAATTTTTCAAAACGATGTTTCCAATGTACCTCCGGATCTTCCTGTGTGTGTATCCTCTTCACCGGATGTTATTAAACTTTGGGCTTATGATAAAAACAAAAGTAATACAGCACTTACTGCACCTTATAAGGATTTTGTTTTTGTTGATAAAGATGGCCAGTTGTTTACCAAAGCAAACGTAAGTTTTAGAATTGTACGCAGCGGAAGGCGTAATCTGCTGGGAAGTTTTATCGCTTCTGCTACTACCATGGCCAATCCAATTGTATCAAACACACTATCAGTAACGAGTGCCAGTAAAGTTGTTACAACCTCTGCTATGGAGTATAAAGAAAAATGGCAGGTAGATCCGGATGTGATCAAAAGACTCAAATATTTTTCTACACCTAACTGCGAGTTTACCTTGAAAGAAGATTGCGGGGGATTTTTGGAAAGGAGTATTAATCCTTACCTGAAAGGGCTTGTTGGCAATTATACCTCTCACCGTAGTTATGTATTTTATGGGGAAAGAATGGAAAGTGATGCCAATGTTGCAACTGTAATCCGGAAAAATGGATACCTGGCCAATTTCGCCGGCTACTGGAAATTTAATTTACTGGGCAACATGGTTCAGGATTACAATAGCAAGTGGGTTTGGAACAGCGAGATCACCAGGAAAAATTCAAAAGGGCAGGAGTTAGAAACCAAAGACCCCTTGGGCAGGTTTACAGCCGCTCAATATGGTTTTGCCAAAAATTTGCCGGTAAGCGTAACTCAAAATGCAAAATATGGTGAAAGCTTTGCTGAAAGTTTTGAAGATGATGAATATAAGGAGGGTATTAGCGCTAAAGATGCACTGGCTTGTGAACAAAATAAATACATAT
>CAXTPJ010000709.1:0-2379 GCA_964245855.1 uncultured Ferruginibacter sp.
GTCAAAACATACAGGTATCGTTGCTGGAAGTGGCCAATGAGATCAACGCTTACTATGGTTATGCATCGCCGCACACCAATCCTATTGAAAAAATTTCCAAAGATTATTATACGGTAAATATGCGCAACGACTTTGATGCAAAAGTGCTGGAGTTGCTGCTCACCAATAAGTTTAAGGCAAAAGGCATCATCACTAATTTTGAATATGCTATTTATGATTGTGAAACCGATGCCATGCTGTATGGGAGTTTTGTAAACCTGAATAAATCGGCAGAAAAAAAAGTAGCCAGTACTTATTTTCCTAAAGCAAAAAATTTGGTGTATTATTTTGCCGTACGCTTCCCGGATAAAAACAACTTCATTTATGCTTCTTTAAAAATCTGGGTCATTTTATGTGCAGTAATGCTGGTTACACTCTTCATTTATTTCTACGCCATCTACATCATTTTGCAGCAACAAAAATTTGCCGGCCTGCAAAAAGATTTTATCAATAACATGACGCATGAGTTTAAAACGCCATTGGCATCTATTTTAATTGCATCTAAATTTATATCCAAACAGGATGCGATAACCAGTGATGAAAAACTGCATCAATACAGTCAAATCATTATTGACCAGGGACAAAAACTGGACAGCCATTTAGAGAAGATTTTAAACGTAGCAAAGAACGATAGCAATCCATTGTTGCTGAATAAAGAATCCGTTGATATCATCGACAGCATTCATAAAACCATTGGCATTGTCCAGTTAAAATATCCTGCTGCCAGTATTACGGTAAACAATGCCTTGATACAACCTTTCATCCAGGCAGATGCTTTTCATTTTGCCAACATTGTATATAATTTTTTGGATAACTCCATCAAATATTGCCAAGTAACGCCAGTAATATCCATTGATCTAAAAAACAGCAACAATGCAGTTGTTATGCAGATAAAAGACAATGGCGTTGGCATTGAACCAAAATACCTGAAACATATTTTTGAAAAATTTTACCGGGCGCCGCAAAGCAGGCAACTGGCTGTAAATGGCTTTGGGCTTGGATTGTATTATGTACAAAAGATCTGCGAACTGCATCACTGGAAATTAAAGGCCGAAAGCACTGCAGGAGAGGGAACTGTTATAACTTTAACGATGCAATGAAACACTACAAAATTCTGTATGCGGAAGATGATGCCACGCTTGCCTTTTTAACCAAAGAAAGCCTGGAAGAGCATGGTTATAAAGTTGATCATTTTGCCAATGGCGAAGATTGTCGCCAGGCATATGCAAAAAGCAAATACGATGTATGTGTGCTGGATGTAATGATGCCGGGCATGGATGGTTTTGAACTGGCGGAATGGATCCGTAAGAGCAACCATGAAGTGCCGATCATTTTTTTATCGGCCAAAACGTTGAAAGAAGATAAATTAAAAGGTTTGCGTATTGGCGCAGATGATTATTTAGTGAAGCCTTTCAGCATGGAGGAATTGGTGCTCAAGATCGAGATCTTTATCACCCGCTCTAAAAAAAATACGGTGGCCGGTAATAAGTTGTACACCGCCGGAAGTTTTCAATTTGACCCCCGTAATTTTTTACTGCAACATGGCAAAGAGCAAATAGAATTAACCCAACGGGAAGCCGAACTGCTGCGGTATTTTTTGGATCATAAAAATGAAGTATTGAAACGGGAGCAAATCCTTACTGCTATCTGGGGACAGGATGATTATTTTTTCGGCAGGAGTTTGGATGTTTTTGTATCGAGGCTGAGAAAGATTTTTTCAGCAGATGAAAAAGTAAAGATTGAAAACCTGCATGGCATCGGTTTTAAAATGGTTGTTAGATAGAACACGGATGACACGGATTCTACAGATGAAAAACGGATATTAATAGAAATTTTGGTTTTGCGAAGAAGGCGAATAATAATAAAGATTATTGGGTAGAACACGGATAACACTGATCGAACAGATTAAAACGGATAAAAACAGATTCGATTCCTATACATTGGGTTTGTTTGTTACAAAACTTTTTTGTGATTAGCGCAGGAAGATGAAATCAACAAACAATTATAAAAATCCGTTTTTCATCCGCCCAATCCGTGTCATCAGCGTTCCATAATCAGATCCAGCCAACAATCTCTTCTAAATATTTTTTGTCGGTTGCATCAAACAAGTCAAGTGCTTCGCTGTCAACATCCAATACCCCACTAACTTTACTGTTATTAAAAATCGGCACTACAATTTCTGACCGGGATAAACTGCTGCAGGCAATGTGGCCGGGAAACTTTTCTACATCTGGTACAATCACTGTTTGTGCCTGCTGCCAGGCAGCGCCGCAAACACCCCTTCCTTTTTTAATGCGGGTGCAGGCCACCGGTCCCTGGAAAGGGCCCAACACCAGCTCA
>CAXTPJ010000710.1:0-2376 GCA_964245855.1 uncultured Ferruginibacter sp.
GCATCGGCATGAAAGGCGGCCTGCAGGATTATTTAAAGAAGTATAATTAGTTGGGCTGTGGTGAATGGTCAATGGTGAATAAACGACTGATTGATTGTAAACTACGCTGGAAATAAGTAATAATTTATTTCAATGTGATATACCCGACATTATACTTATTAGTTTATCACCAGTAACTGGGTTAGCCGCCTTTTTTGGTTCGGTCACGCCAAGGGCGTGATTCAAAAAAATGCAGAGCAAATTTTTTGAAAGAAGCAAAAACAGCGGCGTTCCAGTTACGCAGCCCGCCGGCTGAGGAGGCAAAAAGCAATCATTAGAATATTGATAACAAAAACAAATACTATAAAAACATAAACAAAACTCTTACTCTTATGGCAATCAATTTATCAAAAGGCCAAAAAATCGACCTTCGAAAAGAAGGTGGCAGTTCCCTCACTAATTTTTGTGTTGGTGTAAACTGGGGCGCCATTGAAACCAAAGCATTCTTTGGCTTATCAAAAAATAAAAAAGATGTTGACTTGGATCTTAGCTGTGTATTGATCGATGATGCCAACAATGTGTGCGATCATATCTTTTCACCGCTGTATAAAATTGATCTGTTACAACAGTTCGGTTTACCAAAAGGAAAACTGATGACTTCCGACACGGCACTTAAACATTCCGGCGATGATTTGGCGGGTGATTCCGGTGGTGACGATGGCCTGGACAATGAGATCATCAGTGTTGATTTAACAAGGTTGAATCAAAAGGTTTCCAAAATATTTTTCTTTTTAAACAACGTTGGCCAGGAAGATTTTTCACAGATCCCTTATGCTAAAATAAGGATGTACGAAGGAACGCCGGTTTCAGTACGGTCTGTATTTGCCTCTTACAATGTTTCAGCCGAACCATCGTATGCCGGTAAAAAAGCGCTCATCATGGGCAAGCTCTACAAGCGCAACAACGAATGGAAATTTGATGCCATCGGCGATCCAACCGAAGATTCATTCTTAGGACAAACCATTCAACGCATCGTAAGATCTTACCTCTAATAATTTAATCATGAAAATAGCAAACATCCAGGGTTTAACCCCGCAGCAAATCAGGGACGAAATAAACAACGG
Organism: uncultured Ferruginibacter sp.; assembly: GCA_964245855.1. Taxonomy (GTDB): domain Bacteria; phylum Bacteroidota; class Bacteroidia; order Chitinophagales; family Chitinophagaceae; genus Ferruginibacter. The sequence goes on from CAXTPJ010000710.1 coordinate 1,104, forward strand.
CGGCCAATTCGTATATTTCCCTTATACGGTTTCAATTGTATTGGCAACTTTCAAAAGATCATCCGACATTTATCTGGTCAGGTCTGGCGAAGGCAAATTCAAGTACAGCGCCACATCTACACTCGCCAATGTATTCTTAGGCTGGTGGGGCATTCCATGGGGCCCAATCTATACCATTGGTTCATTGTATTCCTGCCTCAGCGGCGGCAAAGATGTAACCAACGAAGTAATGAGCAGCATCAACCAGCAGGATCCCAATTACATGACGGGCAATACTTATAACCTGCCCGGGCAACCGCAATCATCAGCAGGCAACAATGAAACTGGCAGCCAATACAACATTCCTAAATAAAAAACATGAGAAGATTACCCGTTTATTTATTGTTAGATACTTCCGGCTCCATGAGCGGCGAACCCATTGAAGCTGTGAAAAACGGCGTGCAGGTAATGATCAGTTCATTGCGCCAAAACCCACAGGCCATTGAAACCGCTTTCATCAGCGTGATTACTTTTGATAGCAGCGCCCAGCAATTGATACCACTCACCGACCTGGCATCGTTTCAAATGGTTGACATTAAAGCCTCCGGCACCACGGCGTTGGGTGCGGCGCTAAAAATGGTGGCGTATAAAATTGAAACGGAAGTAGCCAAAACTACTACCGAACAAAAAGGCGACTGGAAACCATTGGTGTTCATCATGACGGATGGCATACCAACCGATGATTGGCAAAATGGGTTACTGGCATTCAAAAAACAAAAGACCGCCTACACCGTTGCCTGCGCCGCAGGAAGCGGGGCTGATACCAATATTTTAAAACAGATCACCGAAAATGTGGTGAGCCTTGATACTGCAGACAGTTCCAGCATCGGAAAATTTTTCCAGTGGGTTACGGCATCCATCGGCGTTACTTCTACCAAGGTAGAAGATTTGGGCAAAGATTTTTCAGGCGGATTAAAAGAACTGCCGCCGCCACCATCAGAATTGAATATTGTTGTGTAAGCAAGTATTATTTTATGTACCCAACAGCAGATGATTATTCAACTTCATTGGCGTCGCACAATTGTACAGCATAACACAATTGAACTTTTCCCAAACGATCCGGGACATTCATCATCGCAGAAAAAATTATGAGACGGCTACCTGTTTACTTTTTACTGGACACTTCCGGCTCTATGTATGGCGAGCCGATACAGGCATTGAACAATGCATTGAGCGGTATGGTCAACACCCTCCGCTCCGATCCGCAGGCATTGGATTCATTGTGGATCAGCAT
>CAXTPJ010000711.1:0-2373 GCA_964245855.1 uncultured Ferruginibacter sp.
GAAATTTCCCTGGTAATAAAATGATCCCTTATCCGCTGGTCTATGCCTTTATAATGGCCGCAGATCAACAGCAAATTATTTTTAAGTGATAAAGTGTTGGCAATTTTCTGGTTAAAGGTTTCACCGTAAGGTGTTAAAAAAATCACTTCATCGTACACCGTATTTTTTTGCAGGCTTTCAATGGCGTTTACCAAAGGTTCTACCATCATCACCATGCCGGCGCCGCCGCCAAACTGGTAATCATCTACCTGCGCCCGGGCATAAGTAGTATGGTCTCGCAGGTTAATGCAATTCACTTCCAGCAGGCCTTTGTCTTTCGCTCTTTTCATAATGGAATGGGCAAAAGGGCTTTCCATCAAAGCCGGCACCACAGATATAATGTCTATTTTCATTTTTAAAATTGAATGGAGATTTTAAGGCGCATCCATAAACTCATCGAGGTCCCTTTTATTTTTCTTGGTGGGCCTGCCCTGTTTGCTCATCCGTTTACCGGTATGAAAAACGGCCGCCTGGAATTTGATCCTGTCCAGTTCTTCTACCGGCGTAATGTCTTCATAATGCTTAATGGCTTCAGTATATTGCACCCGGTGATCAAGCAATGCCGTCACTTTTATCACCCAACGCTTGGCCTCCGTTTTCACTTCATATTCATCACCCACCGTTACTGATTTGGAGGCTTTAATATTATCTCCGTGCAGCTTTACTTTTCCTTTATCGCAGGCTTCTGCCGCCTGGCTCCTCGTTTTAAACAAACGGATGCACCACAAATATTTATCAATCCGGATTTTTTCCTTTTCCATTGTACAAAATTAATGTTTTGATGCCGTTGATACGGCTGCTAATGATTTCAAAAAATGAATTGGGTTACCAGCAATTGTTTTTCATGGCGACAGCATCGGCGACGCTCCGTTCAACTGCAGTATTTCATAGCGGCTTTGGCTTTTGGATGCAGGCTTATATAATTTAATTCAGTCCGTCACCAGGTAAATTGCCGGTAATAATTCAATCCGCCCTGCAGGCTCTTCACATTTACAAATCCTTTTGAAAGTAACAATGCTGCGGCTTGCATACTGCGACTTCCTGTTTGGCAGTAAACAATAATTTCATCTGAAGTTGTACACTCAAAATTTATTTGTTCTAATAATTGTTGCAATGGAATATTAGCGCCACCAATGTTTTCTATAGCATGTTCTCCTGGTTCTCTAACATCAACCAGGCGAAAATTTTGTTTGGCAGCAATTTTATTTTTTAATGCCGGCGGACCAATCGTTTGACTGTTATGATCTGCTGTAAAACGTTGTTGACTTATCGATAAATTTTCAGGCAAGAGTTCATATTTGATCGTTACTGTTTTTCCGGTAAGCGTATCGAGTTGTACCAGTTTATTGGCAAACACTTCATGCTGTTCCAAAGTGATTTTTATTACCTCATTGGCCATCATCAAACCAATTATCCCGGTAGCAATATTGTAAGCACCAATAACAGCACAACTGTTTACAGCTTCATTTTCATTGTTGGGAAAAAGGCAACGCAAAGTGGCAGAGCCATGATAGTTAAAGACAGTAACATGTCCTTCTGCCTGGTGAATGGCGCCATACACCAGCGTTTTATTTAAAAATATACAGGCATCATTGATCAGGTACCTGCTGGCAAAATTATCAGTACAGTCAACTATTAAATCATAATGTTCCAGCAAAGCCAGTATGTTGGTTTCATCCACCAATATAGGGTGCGGTTGTATTGTAATAAAAGGATTGTACTGCGACAGTTTTTCAGCCGCTGCGGTAATCTTTGGTTTTCCAACATCAGTAAACTGGTAAATGTTTTGTCGATGCAGGTTGGAAAGGGAAACAGTATCAAAATCAGCAATACCAAGGGCGCCAATACCTGCACCAGCCAGGCTTAACAGGCAAGGACAACCCAGGCCGCCAGCCCCGATAACTAAAACCTTTTGGTTACGCAGTTTATCTTGCCCATTTTTAAAAAAAGACAATTTGCTATGACTGCTATAAAATAAATGCTCTTCGTCCATTTGTTTCAAAAGTAAATAAAAGGCGGTTGTCAAAAACTTAATGTATTGTTTGTCTATACAAAAGAGATTTTAAAAATAAGTTCAACAATTTTTCATTTCTTGTTGTAGATTAATTTTTTCCGCAAATCAATGTTGCAACTTTGTTCTCTCAAAATAACAGAATTGATATTTTAACACTTAAAAATAAAAAACATGGCTACTACAAAATGGGCAGTTGACCCGACGCACTCAGAAGTAATTTTTAAAGTAAAACATTTGATGGTAACGAATGTTTCCGGAAGTTTCAATCTTTTTACTGTGGATGCAACAACAGAAGAGGAAGATTTTACCAAAGCCAATAT
>CAXTPJ010000712.1:0-2372 GCA_964245855.1 uncultured Ferruginibacter sp.
TATTTATTGAAAAGAATTATAATGATATTACTATAAACAATTTTCGTAAAAATTTAAATGATGCCAGTTATTTAAAGGAAGATAAGTATGTTATTTTCAATGTTGCACAAGGGAAAATAAAGCTGAAAGAAGATGATATTTTGTATATTCAAGCAAAAGGTAGATACTGCATTTATCATTTTAATCGCACAATTTTTCCGAATATATCTAATATAACAATAACTGAAACTTTGCTAGCACAGGAAAAAAAACTTTCAACTCACAAATTCTTCCGAGTTCACGATAGCTATATTGCCAACATTATGAGTATCCGTGCTTTAAAAAAAGATGGGCGAAAGTCAGGACTTATTGAATTTCTAAATGGCGCCACAATTCCTTATTCTATTGGGAATGAAGAAACTATTAATGAGTTAAGAAACTATTATCCGTGACAAGTCTGCTTGATGAGTACCTTTAATACAAAAAACCACCCTTTTGCTACAATTAATCCTCTGTCTTTTCGATAATATTTAGCTTGCGAATAAATTAAGGGGGTGCACCGCAGTGTCCCCCTTGATTGGAAAAGGTATAGTAGCAACCTAACCTTTCCGAAATTAGTTTATCATATACAAATAAACCGTCAAGTATATCTCTCATCTTCGGATAATTAGGTTGCATTAGATTTTTAGAGTTTAAGCAAATAATTATCATGTCTACATTACAAATCATCCCAACTCGCAAAGTCGTATCAAATTTTCTTCCTCTGCTGCAGCTGATTGCTGATTTTATGTTTTCAGTCATTTCCGATTACTGGGATAATTTAGTTAAGGCGAAAGCCGAATTCGATAATGAACCAAGCAAGAGAATTATTCCCATGCTAAATTATTGGTTATCTGATACTGTTTCAAATACAAAAATGTTCAAAATATAATTACTCACTAGTCAACTTTTAGTTATGAAAAAATTACCAACCTTAATAAGTGTTTTACAGGATGCGATCCAGTCTGGATATATACATCATTTTTTTCTCGAGGAAAATATATTGACTATCCCATGGATCAGCAAAACATTCTATTTATCTGAAGTTCACAAAAAAGTGTTTGCCTGCCCAATCACGGAGGCGAACCTTTACTTGATTAGTACCTATGACGGGCAATATAAAGGAACATTAATACTAGACTGGACTACTCTACCAAATGAAATATGATAATCATTTAACTAACATGAAAGGATTCAAGTGTATTATTTCTTCGCAAGACGTTATTCTTTAGTTTATTTTCTTTATAAAAATCGGCCAGCATCCGGCAAAGCTATTGGCTCATCACAATCGTCAGTAAAGGTCTGCGCTCCACTTCATTTCGCTTGCCTGCCGGTTTCAACAAAATAATCTCCACCTCACCCTTTATATAAGCTACCCCTTGAGGTAGTATTTTTTTGCTAAAAACCTTGACTTCCTTCCACGCTTCTATTATGGGTTGCCTATGCCGGCCAGATTTTCATTTTGTGCCGATTCTTCACTTTAAACACACTTATATGCAACACACAGTTAGACTACGAAACATCATGGGCATGTCATGGGAGATTCAACGAAAGAAAAAATGTATTCGCTCCAAAGCCTTGCAATCCGCATGGGCAATTACACAGAACGAAGACATTACAATCTATTACCTCGTCAAGCGGCACAGCCACGAGAAATACAAAAACAAGGTGCAGGCAACTGGCCTGACACTTTTCAAACAGTAACCAATTATTATTTCATACTTAAAAACAAACGTTATGCAGATTATCGGTAGACTAACCAAAGATGCAGTTGTAAATCAGCTGAAAGATGAACGCAAAGTGGTAAACTTCACCCTCGCAATCAACGACTATTACAAACCCAAACACAGTGACAAAGGTGTCACCGTGACCACCTACATCAACTGCTCGTATTGGATCACTCCAAAGATCGCAGAGCGATTGAAGAAAGGAGCGTTGATTGAAGTTATCGGGCGGCTGTCAGTGAACGCCTATACCTCATTGCAAGGTGAAGCAAAAGGCACTCTCAACTGCCATGCAGATGTGATTAAAATTCATCAGCAGATGAAAGGGGATAGTGTAACAACTGAACCCGCAAAGGAAGCGGTGGCAGAAGATTTACCATTCTGATTTCAAAGCCTGGAAAGCTGCCGCCCGTGAAGGGGCGGCAGCTTGGTGTCATTGTTTCAAAAGAATTTAGAAAGAGTTCTATAGATAAATCAATTCGCTTCGCATTCCAAATGATTGAATAGAGTTACGTCATATTTGTTTTTATACTCCCGGGAAATTATATAATATGACTACACGGGAAATGAACAAACGACTCGCTCGTATTGATCAATTGTTACGAGAACTACAAAACAAAGTTCTTACCT
>CAXTPJ010000713.1:0-2372 GCA_964245855.1 uncultured Ferruginibacter sp.
ATAAAGGGTTGATAGTTAACTATAAGTGCGGATAACGCGATTCAACGGAAGCCTGAGGCCGTTTAACAAAACAAAACATTACAGCCATGATGCTTTAGAAGCGGTAAACGATGTACGCCATTGGCAAAAAAAATGCCACGTTGGTTGTATCAGATATAAAGGAGATAAAAGAAAATTTGTTTATCGAAGGATGATCAGCAGGGCAAAGATAAGGCAGTGGTTATATATTAATTAAAAAGCCTGTGCTATTGTTTTAAAAGCAGCACAGGCTTTTTAAATACAGGTATTATTATTTGCCCGTTAATTTCAATTTTTTTCCGGCACCAATTGTAAGTGATGCAGCAGGATCTACATACAAAGAGAAACAGGTTACATTACTGTTCAATACCGGGAAGTGAGGCACATTTGCCGGAATGATTACCCTGGCATTGTGATCTGGCACAACATGTTTGCTCCAGTTTTGTGCATTCTCCCAACTCCTGTCCTGGGCGCCTGTCCAGGTATTTACCGGCATATAAACAACTGTACTTTCTGTATTGGTTTTGAAAGGCGCAGCAAAATCAAAATAGATAGATGCATTGTTCGTAATGGTATCCATTTCTACCAGCGTAGCCAATGGTTTTACTTTGTAGGTAATATATCCACGGCTGGCTGTTTGGTTCTGTGTACTGGTTGGCAATTTAATTTGAGACATTTCCCAGGAATGAACCTGCCCTGCTCTATTCTTACCTTGTATGGCTGGCTGGCATCAATCATTTCAAAACTGGCGGCATTTAATTTACTATCCAGTGTATCCCGAACAAAAACACTGAACACTGGATCAGCAGTAGTATTCTGAAAGTTGATAGTGTACACTAAATCATTTTTATCCAATACATCAACTGGCGTTATAGTGCCGCCATGCATTTCTGATTTATGATTTAACGGCCTGGCTGAACAGGATGCAACCTGGTTTATAACTGCAAAATTGTTACTGCGGATCACATCACCCGTGCTGTCAATTAATACAGAAGAAACAAGTTTATCCCCTGTATTTACTCCGATACTTTGTAGTACTCGTTGTAGATTTTCAAGAATGCGGTAAAGCGGCAAAAGAAGAGTTCTCCAACATACACTCCTTCATTATGTAAAGTATAAGTGCAATCGGGTGTAAATTTTTGGCCGGCTATCTTAACATAAGTTTCATCAAAATTATATTGCCGCTCTATTTCAAACATGTCGCTAACCTATTTTAATACGCCCAATGCTTTGCCAACTTTGGTAAAACCTGCAATGGCTTTATCCAGGTGCTGTACATCATGTGCCGCACTCAGTTGAACCCTGATCCTGGCCTGACCCTTAGCAACTACAGGAAAGAAAAAGCCGATTACATAAATACCTTCCAACAGTAATTTAGCAGCAAATTCCTGTGCCAGTTTTGCTTCATACAACATGATGGGCACAATCGGGTGTTCGCCAGGTTTGATGTCGAAACCCGCTGCAGTCATTTTTGTACGGAAGTAATTTGTGTTGAAGGCAAGTTTATCCCTCAATTCTGTTGTTTCGCTCAGCATATCAAGTACAGCAATGGAAGCACCCACAATACTGGGCGCTACGGTATTGGAGAAAAGGTAAGGCCGGCTACGCTGGCGAAGCATTTCAATCACTTCTTTTTTGCCGGATGTAAAACCACCGCTGGCGCCGCCAAGGGCTTTACCCAAAGTGCCGGTGATGATATCAATCCTTCCCATCACACCACGGTGCTCATGTGTACCACGGCCAGTTTTGCCCAAAAAGCCGGAAGAGTGGCATTCGTCTATCATTACAATGGCGTCATATTGATCTGCCAGGTCGCAGATTTTATCCAGTTGTGCAATGGTGCCATCCATACTGAAAGAACCACCGGTAACGATGATACGGCTCCCCAAGCCGGCAGTTTCTTTCAATTTTGCTTCCAGGTCGTCCATATTATTGTGTTCGTACCGGTAGCGCCGGGCTTTGCACAAACGAACGCCATCAATAATGCTGGCATGGTTCAGTGCATCGCTGATAATGGCATCCTCTTCGTTGAACAAAGGTTCAAAAACACCGCCGTTGGCATCAAAAGCGGCTGCATATAAAATGGTATCTTCTGTACCTAAAAAATCGGCGATCTTCTTTTCCAGTTCTTTATGAATATCCTGCGTACCGCAAATGAACCGCACGCTGCTCATACCATAACCACGATGGTCAATGTATTTTTTTGCAGCAGCTACCACTTTGGGATGAGAAGACAACCCAAGGTAATTGTTGGCACAAAAGTTCAGTACATTTTTTCCAGCTACGATAATTTCAGCCCCCTGTTCGCTGCTGATGATCCGTTCTTTTTTCATTAACCCTGCGGCATCTATTTC
>CAXTPJ010000714.1:0-2372 GCA_964245855.1 uncultured Ferruginibacter sp.
GGATATACCTGTCATTATGTGCGGCCTGATTGGATATTATATAAACACCCACTTTTATTTTTGAAAAAAAATCATTTCGATACACCCTTATACAGAATGCACAAAGAAAAATTAAAAAAGATTCCGCACATTATTTCAGGAATGGTTATCCTGCTGCATGCATTGGAGCGTTTTGAACATGGGCATTTATCTTACCTGCTTTTTTTTGTTGCAGGGATCATTTTCCTTTTAGTTGCGGCATTTCATCACAGCATTGCACACCGTTTTCCTAAAATTGACATACTGTTTTATAGCATCGAATGCCTGCTGTCTTTTGTAATTGCGTGGGAATACTACAAGGATGGTAAAAACTTATTACAGTATGCGTATGCATTTGCCGCTTTAATGCAAATTTTTGCTATCTGGATGTTCAATCACCGAAACAAAAAAGCACATTAATTTTTATTGCTCCTTCCAGAAACCAGCAAACGAGATGATGTAATATGATGCTACAATTCAATCTTCGCTATTTTTTACTGGCTGTTCTATTATTTATTACAGAAGTTACTATAGCATTTTTCTTTCTTTTTTGCATCATTCGTCCCCATATCGGCGACCTGTTAGTAGTGATTTTAATTTATTGTTTTCTCAAATCCTTTTTCAACATACCGGTGTTTGCTGCAGCCATTGCAACGCTGCTATTTGCTTACGCTGTAGAAATATTACAGGCGCTGCACATCGTTGAAATGCTCGGGTTGCAACATTCAAGGCTTGCCCACATTATTATTGGCACCAGTTTCTCCTGGCTTGATATGGTTTCTTACACTGTTGGAATTGCTATTGTATTATTGGTTGAAAAAATAGCTGACAGAAAAAATAAGACCAGTTGCATTTATTAAATAGTCCCGATACTAATACCCTCGATCAATGGAAAGGAGAATTTCTTTAGCTGTTATGATTGATAAAAAACACCATCCTATAGCCTTCACTATCTGCTTGTAATTAAACACAGTAACCGGGTTAGCCACATCTTGGCTGTTGTCTCGCCGAAGGCGGGATTCAAAAAATGCGCAGCAGATATTTTGAAAGCGGCCAAAGCAGTGGCGTTCCGGTTACGCAGCCTCACCGGCGGCAGAGGTGAAACCAATTAATTTAAAAGAAGTAACAACCAATGATGCATTGCCGTTATTTATTTTTACTGACGAATTCTTTTTAAGTAATAACAAAGAATTTTATTGGACTATCTATAAATACATTAGATATAATCATGCATTTGCTGCCGGTTAAATTATCAAACTAAAAAAGGGAAATACAATTAAGTATTTCCCTCCATCACCAAAACATAAAACAAAAACTAAATAAACCGGTTAATGATATTTTCATAATGCTCCTGCCTGCCACTAATTATTGCAGGTTCGCCATTGCTGATGGCGAAACTTCTCAGGTCTTCCAATGACAGCTTACCTTCTTCAAATGCTTTGCCATCGGCGCTTTCAAAGCTCTCGTATCTTTTAGCACGCAAATTTTTGTACTCCGATTTTTGCAACAGGTTATCTGCAATGATGAGCGCCCTTGCAAACGTATCCATGGCGCCAATATGCGCATGAAACAGGTCGGCGGCATCGGTTGAATTACGCCTGATCTTCGCATCAAAGTTGATACCGCCACCGGCAAAGCCACCACCTTCAATAATTACCAGCATGGCTTCCACCAATTCGTTCAGGTTGTTGGGAAACTGGTCCGTATCCCAACCATTCTGGTAATCGCCCCGGTTGGCATCCATGCTGCCCAGCATACCTGCATCAACTGCAACCTGCAACTCATGCTGAAACGTGTGACCGGCAAGGGTTGCATGGTTTACTTCAATGTTCAGTTTAAAATCATTCAGCAAATCGTACTGGCGCAAAAAGCCGATGACTGTTTCGCTATCATAATCATATTGGTGCTTGCTTGGTTCACAGGGTTTCGGTTCAATAAAGAAAGTGCCCTTAAAACCCTGCTTTCTTGCATAGTCTTTCGCCGTATGTAAAAACCTGGCCAGGTGCTCTTTTTCTTTTTTCATGTTGGTGTTCAGCAGGCTCATATACCCCTCACGGCCACCCCAAAAAACATAGTTCTCACCATCCAAAGCAATCGTTGCATCCAGGGCTGCCTTTACCTGTGCGCCGGCATGTGCCAGCACATGAAAATCAGGGTTGGTAGCAGCGCCATTCATGTACCGCCTGTTTGAAAATAAATTGGCCGTACCCCATAATAATTTAATCCCACTGGCTTCCTGTTTCTGTTTCAGGTAAGCGGTAATTTGCTGCAGCCTGCTTTCATTTTCCACCACATCATTGCCATAATCCACTGCATCCACATCATGAAAACAGTAGTAGGGCAAACCCAGTTTG
>CAXTPJ010000715.1:0-2371 GCA_964245855.1 uncultured Ferruginibacter sp.
TGCTACCTCGCTTACTTCATCTTTCGAGCAAAAATCCGATCTTAAGGTAATTGCGCATTTAACCGAAACTTTATTAAAGCCATCAATCGAATTTGAATTTCAACTTCCTGCCGGTAGTCCTATTACCGATTTTATTATTTTAAAAAGACTGGAACAGTTCAAAGATGATAAAAACGATCTCAACAAACAGGTTACTTCATTGCTGTTGTTCAATTCGTTTATCAGTACCAGCCAGGGTTTCATTACAGCCGGCAGTGGATACAATGTTTTGGCCAACACCATTGGTGGTGTTGTGTCGAATGCTATTTCCGGTTTCTTCAACGACCTGCTGCAGAAATATGTAAAAAACCTTACTTTTAACCTTGATGTAAATTCCAGTTTAGAATCCACTTTATCAAGCAATGTAGCCCAGTTACAGGCGGCAGCTAAAAGCAATTTGGTGTATACTTTATTAAATGGTAAACTGATTGTTTCGGCAGGCGTCAATCTCGATTACAATAACCCTTATGCCAATTTGTACCGCAATACCAATGTGCTTGTTACACCTGATATTACTGCAGAGTGGATATTGAGCCGGGATGGCAGGGTTAGGTTAATTGGCTTTAACCGTACCAATTACGACCTGGTTGGCCAGCGCAACAGAACGGGTGTTAGTTTGTCTTATAGAAAAGATGTAGATAAGCTGTCGCAAATTTTTAAACGCACCCGAAGAAGAAATAATATTGCTACACCTGCACCAAAAGAAAAAGCTCCTTCAACAAAATAGAGTTGAAGAAGCCTTTAAAAATTTATTTTGTTACCAACAGTTGTTTTTCATAGCAGCAGCATTGGCGACGCTCCGTTCAAATTCGGTTTTTCAATCTGGCTTTTACAACATCAGACTTCTGAAGTTTTAAAAACTTCGGAAGTCTTTGCAAATATTGAAGTAAGCGGCATAATATCAATGTTCACTCAAAATATCGTGACCGAGTTTATCTCTTTTGGTAGTTAAATAACGCTCGTTGTGTTTGTTGGGTTTTATTTCAATCGGAATGGCTTCAACTACTTCCAAACCATACCCCAATAAGCCGGCCCTTTTGCGTGGGTTGTTGCTCATCAGCCTCATCTTACTGATACCAAGCAGGCGAAGAATTTGTGCGCCCACACCATAATCCCTTTCATCCATACCAAAGCCTAATTCAAGATTGGCTTCAACGGTATCCCTGCCTTGTTCCTGCAGTTTGTAGGCTTTTAATTTGTTCAGCAAACCAATGCCCCGGCCCTCCTGGTTCATGTACAATATCAATCCTTTTCCTTCTTCTTCGATCATCTTCATTGCTTTGTGCAACTGGTCGCCGCAATCGCAGCGCAGCGAACCCAAAATATCTCCCGTCATACAACTGCTGTGTACCCTCACCATCACCGGTTCATTGTTTTGCCAGTCGCCTTTTTTCAATGCCAGGTGAATTTCTCCCGTCAGCGTATGCTTAAAAGCAATCAGTTCAAACATGCCGTACTTGGTTGGCATCTGCACTTTTTCTTCTTCAACAATCAGTGTTTCTTTACTTAAACGGTAAGCAATCAGGTCTTTGATGGAAATCAGTTTCAAGTCAAACTTTTTAGCAATTTCCCTCAATTGAGGCAGCCTTGCCATCGTACCATCTTCATTCATAATTTCCACCAGCACGCCTGCTTCAGAAAAACCAGCCAGTTTAGAAAGGTCAACCGTAGCTTCGGTATGCCCGGTCCTTCTCAAAACACCACCAGTTCTTGCCCGCAATGGAAAAATATGTCCCGGTCGGCCAAGGTCTTCCGGCTTGGTAGCAGGGTTTACCAGCGCCTGTACTGTTTTTGCCCGGTCGCTGGCAGAAATACCCGTTGTACAGCCATGGCCCAATAGGTCAATACTTACTGTAAATGGAGTAGCATGTAAAGAAGTATTGTCACTTACCATTGGTTTTAAAGCCAGCTCATCGCAACGTTCTTCACTTAAAGGCGCACAGATCAAACCTCTTCCATGGGTACTCATAAAATTGATGATCTCCGGGGTAACATTTTCAGCAGCGGTTATAAAATCTCCTTCATTTTCCCTGTCCTCATCATCTACTACAATCACTAATTTTCCTTGTTTTATATCTTCAATCGCACTTTCAATACTGTCCAGCATAGTTATTTTTTTTGCAAAGGTAAAGAGGTTTTGTTGTTGTATATTTTCTCAATAAGGAACATTTAATGCGCCTTACAGTTCACTGCTATTTTATCATTTTTCTGTTTTTCTGAATATTAATTACAGCTTCAAACAAATTTTGCAAGTTGAAGCAACAAATAAGGCATAATAGTTGTCATTTTTAACAGAATTTTAGGTATTACTCTTTTTTAATTTATTTCTTAA
>CAXTPJ010000716.1:0-2367 GCA_964245855.1 uncultured Ferruginibacter sp.
CCTTTGCTTCTTTGCGTGAAATTTCTTATGTTACGAATGGGCATTTATTTTCTATTCGTGTCAATTGGTGTATTCGTGGCTTTTGTATTATTAAACACTTCTTTGCGTCTTTTCTTCCTTCGCTTTCTTTTCGTGAAAACAAAAAAGAGGCTGTCTCAAAAAATGAAACAGCCTCGATTCTAAAACTCAAACTCAAATAAAAAAAAGTCTTATCGAAATAATCAGGCTGCCTAAGCCCAATCATTAGTCAATATTCGGTTGCGGTGTGTAGCGCAAATACGGTTTTACTATCTCAACTCCTTTCGGGAATTTTTTAATGGCATCTTCGGTACTTACTGCCGGTACCACAATTACATTTTCACCATGCTTCCAGTTGGCAGGCGTAGCAACGCTGTAGTTAGCGGTCAATTGCAAAGAATCTACTACCCTTAATACTTCCACAAAATTTCTTCCGGTAGAAGCCGGGTAAGTAATGATGAGTTTAACTGTTTTATCAGGCGCAATAATCACCAGTGAACGAACGGTAGCCGTTGCTGACGCATTGGGATGTATAAAATCATACAAGGTTGACACTTCTCTTTTATCATCTGCAATGATCGGGAAATCAACTTCGCAGTTTTGCGTTTCGTTAATGTCGCTGATCCAGCCCAAATGTTTGTCTACAGGGTCAACACTCAATGCCAGTACTTTTACATTGCGTTGCGCAAACTCTTCTTTTAATGCTGCAGTGCGGCCCAGTTCTGTGGTACACACCGGTGTATAATCTGCAGGGTGCGAAAACAAAATACCCCATGAATCGCCTAAGTATTCGTAAAAATCAATTTCACCAATGGAGGTGTTTGCTTTAAAATTGGGAGCTGTATCCCCTAACCGTAAACTCATAGTAAAATGTTTTTAGGATGCAAATATAATTAGTCTATCAGATAAGTGGACTTTTATTTCGATTTTTTATTTTCTATTTTTTATTTACCTTGACGGCATGTTATCTAAAAAGACACAATATGCCCTGAAAGCGTTGGGTTATTTGGCAGGAAAGTATGGTCAGGGGCCTGTCCTCATCTCAGAAATATCAGAAAAAAAGAAGATACCGATCAAGTTTTTGGAAACCATCCTGCTGGAATTAAAACAGGCAGGTATGCTGGATAGCAAGAAAGGAAAAGGTGGCGGATACTATTTATTGGAATCACCGAAAAAAACCACGCTGGCAAAAGCTATCCGGGTTGTTGGCGGACCAATTGCTTTATTGCCCTGTGTAAGCCTCAACTTTTACGAACGCTGCCAGGATTGTGATGAGGCTGTTTGCGGGCTTAACAAAGCCATGGCACAGACAAGAGACGCCACCTTAAAAATTTTAGAAAAGAAAACGCTGGCAGAATTAATCGACGGAGAATGATTACAACTTCAATTTTCTTGTAACCGACTTCACCGTTTTTTTCAACTCATCCAATGCGCCTATCTGGTCCTGGATAAAACTGTTGTCTTCCAGCCTGCCAATTACTTTGTTCATCTCCTCATTGGTTTCATAAATCATCTTACGGAAAGGGTTGGTATAATCCTTTGCCCTTGATTCATAAATTCTTTTGCACATCCAAGTTCTTGTAGTCATCAATTGTTGCAACAATTCTTTCAACAATGCCGGGGTAAACTGGCGTGGTGTAATGTTCAGTATTTCCAGTAATGAAGTGTAAGCATGCGTAAGTTTGTTGCTTTCATATCTGGCTGCTCCCTGTTCAGCATAAAAATCATGCACCTCTTTCCAGCTATTTACTTTGCCGGATTTAATATTACTGATGAACTTCTTCACCTCATCCTGCGGAATCAACTGTCCGCCAATATTGAGCCACTGGCTGCGTTGTACTTTGGCAGACAATGTCTTCTTTAATTCTTCGAAACTGTTGAATTTATTGGATTGTATGTGTTTTAGTATTTCAACTATTCCATAATATTGAATCAGCTCTTTAACCAATGCGGTTGATTGCGGCACCTTTAACACTTCCACTTCCCGGGAAGTATTTTCTAATCCTGTTGTGTAGGCTGTACCACTTTCATTTGGTTGTAACGATTGCAACAATTGTATCGAATCGAACAATTCATTAATGGTATCCGGGGCTAAATAATCATACTCGATGTGCTGCATTTTGGTAGTACGCTTATCCCGGTCAACATATTTCCAGGCATTGCGTTCCAGCGCATACATATTGTACATGAACCAATATGCCGGCATTACCACCAACCGGTTGTTGGTAACATCGTTGCTCACCAAACTAAAAGGAATGGTAATGTTTAATTCTGCAGGAAAATCGCCTTTGGCTAAAATGGTAAAAGAAGCAAACTTTGAATTATGTTTAAGACTAACGCATAAGCCAT
>CAXTPJ010000717.1:0-2363 GCA_964245855.1 uncultured Ferruginibacter sp.
TTAGGGATGCTGTGTTCAGGCAATTGATTCGTTTTTTGTTGTTTGCCAATTTATTTTTTGTTTCCGGCTTTTTCAACAATATTCAACATCGTTGTGAACTTGTTCTGTCGTTTTTTCCTTTTTGGGGAAAAGGAAAAAAGGATATCACTTGTACGGCAACACTTTACTGAGCTTAAGCTTACTAAACCGTTGCATTGCACAATATTGATATACTGTACAAGAGTGCGACGCCAATGAAGCTGCTCACAGATCATCTGCCCGGTCAATATTCCTCACTTATATTTACTGATCAGCGTTGGCTATACAAATAGTCGATACAGTAAAGACCTTGTCAATTAACCATTTATCAATTATTAATTAACTCAAGATATGGGATGTGGAAGTTGCGGATCAACGAGCGCTCCGGGCGGATGTAAAAGCCACGGCAGTTGCGCCAGCGGAAGCTGCAACCGGATGAATGTACACGACTGGCTGGCCAACCTGCCATTCAGCGATCCGGAAAGCAGTTGCAAAATGATTGAAGTAAGTTTTAATAACGGCAGCCGCAAAGATTATTTTAAAAATACCACCAGTTACTTTTTTGAAAAAGGCGACATGATCGCTGTGGAAGGCGTAAGCGGTTTTGATGTGGGCAGTGTAAACATGACTGGTGAATTAGTGCGCCTGCAGTTGAAGAAAAATAACATCAAAGAAGAAAACCCGGATATTAAAAAAGTATTGCGCCGGGCCAATGAAAACGACCTGGTTAAACTGAAAGAAACCAAAAGCAGGGAAAAAGATGTAATGATCCGCAGCCGGGCCATTGCCAAACAACTGAACCTGGAAATGAAGGTTGCCGAAGTAGAAATACAGGCCGATGGCCGCAAAGCCACTTTCTTTTACATAGCCGATGACCGGGTAGATTTCAGGGAACTGATAAAAATTTATGCCGGTGAGTTTAAGGTAAAAGTAGAAATGAAGCAGATTGGCGCCCGCCAGGAAGCCGGCAAAGTGGGTGGTATTGGCAGTTGCGGCCGGGAATTGTGCTGCAGCACCTGGCTCACCGATTTTAAAAGCGTAAATACCAATGCAGCCCGTTACCAGAATTTAAGCATTAACCAAACCAAACTCAGCGGCCAGTGCGGCAGGCTGAAATGCTGTTTAAACTACGAACTGGATACTTACCTGGATGCCTTACAAAATTTTCCTGACGATTGCGACATGATTGAAGTGGCCAGGAGCAGGGCGTTTTTAGTGAAGAAAGATATTTTCCGCAACCTGATGTGGTATACGTTGCCAGACAGTAACAAACAATACCCGCTCACCATTGAAAGGGTACAAAAAATAAAGAACCTGAACCGCCAGGGCATTAAGCCGGAAGAACTGGAAGCAGTGGAAGTAATGAGCAAAAAACCTGTGGAAGTAGAACCAACTTATGCAGATGTGGTAGGCCAGATAAGCCTGAAAAGCCTGGAAAAAACCAGCCGCAAACGAAGGGAAAACGAAAAGGGCGGACAAGGACAGGGCAACCGCAGGGAAGGTGGTAATCCTAACCAGCAACAGGGCAATCAGCAAAACCGTCCGCCACAAAGTCGTCCACCACAAAACAGGGGCGGCGGCAATCCTAACCAGCAGGGTAATCAGCAACGGCCACCACAAAACAGGGATAACCAACAACGGCCGCCTCAGCAAAACAGGGGTGATAATCGTCCTCCACAGCAAAATGCACAAAGTGGCGAAAGGCCGCAACAAAATCAGCAGGGGCCAAGGCCACAACAAAACAGGCCGCCACAGCGTCCGCCGCAAAACAGGGGTGGCAATCCAAACCAGCAGGGCAATAATCCTAACCGGGGCAACCAGCAAAGGCCGCCGCAAAACAGGGATAACCAGCAAAAGCCTGGTGAGCGCCCTAACAATAGTGAAGAAAATAAATAATGTAGTTTTTATAGATACCGGGTTAGCTGCCCGGTATTTTATTATCAGAAAAGTACAACAGGCTATTGGACAAATGAGTTCAATAAAATTCTATAAAAGACGCTCTTTAATGTTGGTTAAAACATAAGAATGCCTCAATTCATATAATTTTATGGCTGAAAAGATAATACCAACCATTACCGAACTGGAAAAGAATTAAAACGAATCTAAATGTCCATCTCAGTTTCCAACCTCACCAAATTATACGGCGCTCAAAAAGCAGTCAATAATATTTCATTCAATATTGGCAAAGGAGAAATCGTTGGTTTTCTTGGCCCGAATGGTGCCGGCAAAAGCACTACCATGAAGATCATTACCGGTTACATAGAAGCAGATGGTGGCCAGGCACAGGTTTGCGGCGAAACAGTTGATACCAATTCGCTCAACACCAAAAAAAAGATTGGTTACCT
>CAXTPJ010000718.1:0-2360 GCA_964245855.1 uncultured Ferruginibacter sp.
TCCTGTGTATATACACCAGCAATACCCAAAGCCCTTTTGATAAGGCTTGTATGTTTTAAACAGAAATTTTCAAATGCATGGCCACACCAAACTTTAAAACTTTGTTGCCCTGCTTTTTGCGCCCAGCCACTTGCCTTCTTAGCGTTGTAAATAAACTTAAAAAAGAAAAGGGTGTATTCATCGCTGAGGCGGTACAATGTTTCTTTACGAACGTTTTTAAACGGGTACAACATACTTATAAAACCGCTTTCACTCAATTCATCCAATATTGTTGTAAAGCCGCCCCCACTGGGTAGGCCGGTAGCAGCAACCAACTCTTCTCTTGTCATGCCCCTGTCTTTTGAAGCCAATGCTTTTACGATAGCAGTATGCCATTGATAGTTTTTAAACAGTGAAGCATAAAGGTTATCAAACTCCATACGCAATGGAGAACGGGGAAGAAAAAATAATGAATCAATGATCTGCGGCAAGCTCTTACCGGGCTTTACTTCTTTCAGGTAAAATGGTATGCCCCCAAGGATCATGTACAATTGCAGTATATCATAATTAATCAATTTAACACGGTTAGATTCTAAAAATGATTTTGTTTCGGCTAAGGTAAAGGGCGACAAAGAAACCTGCTGTGTAACACGGTTGTGTAAGCCGCCCCGGTCGTTGATGATGTGCTTGATGATCCATGATGCTGCGGAACCACAAATAATAAGAATGATATCAGTCCGGCGGGTGCACCAGTTATTCCAAAAATTATCCAGTGCTGCTTTGAAACCAGATTTGGGTGTTTCAAACCAGGGGAGTTCATCGAAAAAAATGACCTTTTTCTTTTTGGTCTGATTAGTACCAATACGTTCTTTTAGCAGGTTGAACGCCTGCAACCAGGTGGAAGGAACTGCTGCTTTCTTTTTTTTTGAAAAATGCTCTGCGATGGCATCTGAAAAATTTTCTAACTGAGTCGCCT
This sequence comes from uncultured Ferruginibacter sp., assembly GCA_964245855.1. GTDB lineage: Bacteria > Bacteroidota > Bacteroidia > Chitinophagales > Chitinophagaceae > Ferruginibacter. The sequence goes on from CAXTPJ010000718.1 coordinate 956, forward strand.
GGTTTTGGCCATTCAATCCACTGCAATCAAATACGATCTGGCTGTTAAAATAATTACGGATCAAAAATGTTTTGCCAACCCTGCGACGGCCTGTTACTGCTACAAATTCTGAAGTATTACTTTTTAGTAAAGTGCTGAAAATTTCTTTTTCTTCTGCTCTTCCAATAATATTCATAAAATTTATATTTCGCCAAATGTATCATTTTTGAGGCACATTTGGCGAAATATAAAATTAACTATATTTCAAAATAAATGCCTTCTTTTAGCAGTTGATTGTACCGTGCAGCATTAAACCGGTACACTTTGCCGGGGCGGCCTGCACCAGTGCCAGCCGCTATTTCGCCGGTATCTTCCAGCATACCAAATGACATAATTTTCTTTGTAAAATTGCGCCGGTCTATTGGCCGGTCCAGTAAATTGGCATATAGTTTTTCAAGATCGGCGAAGGGAAATTTTTTATCCAGCAATTCAAAACCTATTGGCTGGTAACGGATTTTTGCCCGTACCCTATCAATGGCTACCTGCAAAATTTCTTTATGATCAAATGCAAGCGTTGGCAATTTATTAATACTGAACCACTGCGCTTCTTCAGCATCTGTAGTAGCTTTCAACTGTTGAAAAAGGCTGCTTTTCACCAATGCAAAATAAGCGATAGAAATGATGCGTTGCCTGGGATCCCGTTCTGGATCACCGAAGGTGTACAACTGTTCAAGGTAATTAACCTTAATGCCTGTTTCTTCCTGCAGTTCTCTTTTTACAGCCTCTTCCAGGCTTTCATTTTCCAGGATAAATCCGCCAGGTATAGCCCAGCTATCTTTGAACGGGGGATATTTTCTTTTGATCAACAGAACAGAAACGCCATCATTTTTTGAGTATCCAAAAACGATGGCATCAACAGTTACTTTTATGGGAAAAGGTTTACCTGGCATAATGAATATGCAAGATAATTTATTTAGCTGCTGAAAACATAGCAACCTTAATGCAATATCAATACTTACAGATTTCCTTTTTTTAATTCATTTACTGCAAAGTCTGCAGCTCTTGCGGTAAGCGCCATATAAGTCAACGATGGGTTCTGGCAGGCAGAAGATGTCATGCAGGCGCCATCTGTAATAAATACATTTTTAGCATCCCATACCTGGTTATTGGCATTCAGTACAGAGGTTTTAGCATCTTTGCCCATCCTCGCCGTTCCCATTTCATGAATACCGTGTCCCATGGCATGGCCTGAGTTATAAGTAGTGATTTTTTTAACACCCGCTGCATCCAGCATTGTTACCAGGTCATCAATAATCGCTTTACGCATTTTGTATTCATTTTCTTTCAGCTCTGCATCCATCGCTAAAACCGGCAGGCCCCATTTATCTTTTACGCTTTTATTCAGCATGATTTTCTTTTCATGATA
>CAXTPJ010000719.1:0-2357 GCA_964245855.1 uncultured Ferruginibacter sp.
TTTGTAAAGGTTGGTAAAGAAGGTGTGATCACTGTTGAAGAAGCTAAAGGTACCGATACAACTGTTGATATCGTAGAAGGTATGCAGTTTGACCGTGGATATGTATCTCCATATTTCGTTACCAACAGCGAAAAAATGCAGACTGAGTTGCAGAACCCTTACATCCTGATCTATGATAAAAAGATCTCTGCGATGAAAGACATCCTGCACATTTTAGAAAAAGTTGCTCAAAGCGGCCGTCCGTTGCTGATCATTGCTGAAGATTTAGAAGGTGAAGCATTGGCAACATTGGTTGTAAACAAATTACGTGGTACTATAAAAGTGGCTGCTGTAAAAGCTCCTGGATTTGGCGACCGCAGAAAAGAAATGCTGACTGATATCGCTATCTTAACTGCCGGTATTGTTGTAAGCGAAGAATTAGGACACAAATTAGAAGGCGCTGACCTGACTTCATTAGGACAGGCTGCTTCTGTTACCATCGATAAAGACAATACTACAATCGTTGGTGGTAAAGGCAACAAGAAAGATATTACTGCAAGGGTAAATCAAATTAAAGCCCAGGTAGAAAATACTACTTCAGATTACGATAAAGAAAAATTGCAGGAACGCCTGGCTAAATTGGCTGGTGGTGTTGCAGTTCTTTATGTTGGTGCTGCTACCGAAGTAGAAATGAAAGAAAAGAAAGACAGGGTAGATGATGCATTACATGCAACCCGTGCTGCTGTTGAAGAAGGTATTGTTCCGGGTGGTGGCGTTGCTTACATCCGTGCAATCGAAAGCCTTGAACCAAAAGTAAAAGGCCAGATCGCTGATGAGCAAACCGGTATGGCAATCGTTCGCCGTGCTTTAGAAGCACCAATCCGCACTTTGACTGAAAATGCTGGCATCGACGGTTCTATCGTTGTACAAAAAATTAAAGAAGGTGCAAAAGATTTTGGTTTCAATGCAAGGACTGAAGTGTACGAAAACCTGTTCAAAGCAGGTGTTATCGATCCAACTAAAGTTAGCCGTGTAGCATTGGAAAATGCAGCGTCTATTGCAGGTATGTTATTGACCACTGAATGTGTAATTGCAGACAAACCAAAAGAAGAAGCAGCTCACTCACATGGCGCTCCTGATATGGGCGGCATGGGCGGTTATTAATATAACAGTCAATGAATTTTATAAAAAATCCCCTTCTGAGAAGGGGATTTTTTTATGCTTTATAAAATTTGTGCTGTCAACATCTTTGCTTTTTTCAACAGTTGTTCCGGCTGTACATTCCAAATCCGGCTCAAGGCCAACCCACATTGCTTCACCGGGTTTTCCATTTCCATCCGGCAGCTCATCATCAACAGATATGAATTCAGCAGTTGATGAAGTCAAAACTACACTGGTTCGTAAACAAAAGTTTTAATCACTCCATCCATATCCTCAACCTCGCAGATGCAGGTTGCCTTTAAATGATAACTAAAAGGCTTCGCAGTAATGTCAATGCCACTTTGCAAGCCTGTTCTTGTACCCGGACCGGTTGGTTTATCCAGGTTCTTTGTAAAGTTTTGTTTGGCAGGCCAATGTTCCGTTACAATCAGGTATTTGCAAAAAGGTACCGCATTTTGCAGCCCTTTTTGTATGTCGCTGTTAGATAGATGTTGAAGTACCTGCCTTATAAAAATAATATCAACTTTATCGCATTTTTCGGCGGTCAGATCAAATACCCTAAAATCTACATTAAGGTCGTTGAATTTTTTTTTGTTATGCTCTATCAAAGAATCAACAATATCACAAGCCACATAAGAATTGCACAACGGACTGATGTTTGATCCAATATTAAAATCACCACATCCAAGATCCATTACATCAGGCCGCTTATTTAAACTGGAAATAAACTTTCGAACTGCAGTAATATATGGTTCAATTAATGCTTTTTCATGTGAACCACCCCCGGAAAAAAAGGAAGCAGGATTTGATCCGTCAGCACCCCATACATGTTCCGTATAAATTTTTGTAAAAACTTCTTTAGTTGATAATTCTTTGTAATCCTTATTGGCAGTTTGCTGCTTCATCCTGCCTAACATCACTAATATGCTATCCGGCAGTACTTTTTTAATGATCTTTACGATTCCCATAATCTTTTTATCGTTGATAGAATAACGTTAATTTTTCAAATATACGGTCATTTAATTGCTCCTGTCAACGGTAAATTATTATTTTATTCGGTCTAGATCTGTAAGAATCTTTTTTTGATCAAATTTTTAAAAAAGCATACAAATCTTCAGCAATCAATAATAGATAGTTTCAAAAAAAATTATTTTATTTTTATGGATTAGCTGCTGCTTTGGCTGCTTTCTTTCTTGCTACCCTGCCACTTTTTTTAT
>CAXTPJ010000720.1:0-2356 GCA_964245855.1 uncultured Ferruginibacter sp.
CAGCATCCGGTACTGTTACTTTTCCTGCCAATGAAACATCATCCTTTATTGATGTGGCCATTGCAGGCGATAGTTTACGCCAGGCTGATATTAGCTACACTGTTCAACTCAGCAGCCCGGTTAACTGCACTATAGGTACCGCATCTTTTAAAGGGATCATCAGCAGTGCAGATGGCACTTACCTGCCTACTGACAATACCGGTTATACTACACCAGCTTCCTATCCCGGTTATACATTGGCCTGGAGCGATGAATTTTCGGGGAATACCATTGACCAAACTGCCTGGAATTTTGAAACCGGCGGTAGTGGCTGGGGTAACAATGAATTACAGAATTATACCGGAAGGCCTCAGAATGCTTTTCAATCAAATGGTAATTTGATCATTGAGGCAAGAAAAGAAGAAATGGGTACCAATCATTATACCTCTGCAAGAATGACGAGCTACCGCAAAAAAGAATTTACTTATGGCCGCATCGATATGAGGGCGAAATTGCCTGTATCAAAAGGTATGTGGCCTGCATTGTGGATGCTGGGCGCAGATATCGCAACCAATCCATGGCCAAAATGCGGTGAGATAGATATCATGGAACTGGTAGGTACCAACCCAAACCGTGTAGTGGGTTCAATGCACTGGCCGTTGGCAGATGGCTCTAATGGAACAATCAATAACAGTTACCAACTGGCAACGGGTGATTTTTCTCAGGAGTTTCATGTTTACAGCATTATCTGGACAGCAGGCAGCATCAACTTTTTGGTGGATGACCATATATTCTTTACCGGTACGCCAGCTTCTATCAGCAGCGGAACATACGTATTTACGCATCCTTACTTTTTTATTATGAATGTTGCGGTGGGCGGCGATTGGCCAGGTCCACCGGATGCAAGCACCATATTCCCGCAGAGGATGTTTGTAGATTACGTTCGTGTATTTCAATAATTATTTCAGAAACAAATTTTATATAGGGTGGCATATATTCTGTGCCACCTTATTTTTTTAATGCTTTTAATTTTTATACTACTCCCGTTACAGTTAGTTTTGCGGTTTTGAAAAATAAATCGCAGCAACAATTCAACTATTTATACCCCATCATGAAGAATAAATATATTTTATCTGCTGCCTTATTGATGGCAGCCTGCAACAATCAAAATGTAACTGTTGAGAACACGGCTACCTTTTCTACTGAAGGAAAAAAAGTAATGGTGTACACTACCGCAGACAGCACCGATTTGCGCATAAGCCTTACCGATACCTTACAGTTTACTTCGCTGCCACAGCCGGTAGAAACACAGATCTGCGTTTTTGTAGACCCGACTAAAACCTATCAATCATTACTGGGTATCGGTGGAGCATTAACAGATGCTGCAGCAGAAACTTTTGCCGCTTTATCCAAAGAAAAACAGCAGGAGTTTTTAACCGCTTACTACGATGTAAACAAAGGCATTGGTTACAGCATGGCCAGGACAAGTATTGGCAGCAGTGATTTTAGTGTGGCCCCTTATTCTTACATCGCTGAGAACGACAGCACCTTAAAAACTTTTTCTGTTGAACATGATAAAAAATACCGCATCCCTTTTATCAAACAATCTATTGCAGCAGCAGGCGGCACCCTACCGATGTTCATCAGTCCATGGTCGCCACCGGCTTTTATGAAAGACAACAACGATCTGTTGCATGGCGGCCATTTAAAACCTGCGTACTATCAACCATGGGCCAATTACTATGCAACTTTTATTAAAACATACGAGAAAGAGGGCATTCCTATTTGGGGCACCAGCATACAAAATGAACCAATGGCTACACAGCGTTGGGAATCTTGTGTGTACACTGCAGAAATGGAAAGGGATTTCCTGAAAAATTTCCTGGGCCCAACCCTGGAAAAAGAAGGATTGAAAGATAAAAAGATTGTAGTGTGGGATCATAACCGTGACCTGATGTTTCAGCGTGCCAGTACAATTTTTAATGACAAGGATGCTGCTAAATATGCCTGGGGCATTGGGTTTCACTGGTACGAAAGCTGGAGCGGTGGAGATGAAATGTACGACAATGTAGCCAGGGTGCATGAAGCCTGGCCTGATAAAAACATCATGTTTACCGAAGGTTGTGCAGAGCGTTTTGACTCTTCTCAATTTTATAACTGGAAACTGGGCGAACGTTATGGCCGCTCTATGATCAATGATTTTAACAATGGTACAGTAGGTTGGGTTGACTGGAACATTTTACTGGATGATAAAGGCGGGCCAAACCATGTACAGAATTTCTGTTTTGCACCGGTACATGCCGATTCTAAAACAGGCAATCTGATTTACACCAACTCATATTATTACATCGGGCAATTTTCTAAGTTCATTCGCCCG